>CALEZK010000364.1 GCA_937928585.1 uncultured bacterium
GACGTCGCCGACGGCCCGCGCAGCGTTATACTGGAACAAGTAAGCAACGGCGTAGCAGTTCGCATGGCGGTAATGCATCTGCTGGTGAATAGTTAGAACGGAAATGAGCCTAAACGGAGTGCGGCGACCCAAATGAGTATCGTCATAAGGAACGGCCACTTGATCGAACCCACGGCGAAGATATCCGAGCCGTTGGATGTTCTCATTGACGGCAAGTTTGTTAAAAAGATCGGCAAGAATCTGAGCGGCGACGAAGTCATCGACGCGAAAGGTTGCGTAGTGTGTCCAGGCCTCGTGGACATACACGTGCATTTTCGCGAGCCGGGATTCGAATCGAAGGAGACGATCGCTTCCGGCAGTCGTTCCGCGGCACGAGGTGGTTTCACTTCCGTCGTAACGATGGCGAATACACGCCCCGTCATCGACAGCGCGGGCATGGTCGAGTTTGTGAACCGGCGAGCGCGCGAAACTTCACTAATCAAAATCCACGCCGCGGCCACGGCCACAAAAGGCATGCAAGGCCTTGAAATGACCGAAATGGCCGAATTGAAAGCTGTAGGCGCCGTCGCGGTAACAGATGACGGCAAAGACATACCCAGCAGTTGGGTGATGCGACGCGTGCTCGAATACGCGAACATGGTCGGCCTCACGTACTGCGCGCATTGCGAAGATGAATCGCTTATGGAAGGCGGCGCGATGAATGAAGGGTATAACGCCACGCGCCTCGGCATCCCCGGTCTTCCTAAAGCAATGGAAGAAATTCGTATCGATCGCAACATTCGCCTTGCGGCATTGGCAGGCGCGAAGATTCACATTCAGCACGTTACCTCAGCCGGCGGCGTCGAAATTGTCCGTCGCGCAAAACGTGACGGCATCCGCGTGACCTGTGAAACCGCCCCGCACTACTGGACCCTTTCCGATGAAGCAGTCGTGGGATTTGGCACAAACGCGAAGATGAATCCGCCCCTGCGCGAGGCGTCTGACGTCGAAGCAATCAAAGCGGGCATAGCAGACGGCACCATTGACTGCATCGCGACCGATCACGCACCACACACGCCTACAGAGAAGGATGTCGAGTTCCAACTCGCACCGTTTGGCATCGTCGGCCTCGAGACTTCGCTCGCGCTCACGATCACCGGCCTCGTCGAAACCGGTGTCATCACGTTGGAGCGCGCCATAGAACTCATGACGAGCGCCCCCGCGCAAATACTCGGCCTAAAATATCAGCAATTCGAGACAGGCGTCTTGCGCGAAGGCGGTTACGCGGATATCTGCATTTTCGATCCAAAAGCAGAATGGATCGTCGACCCGAACGAGTTCCACTCGCTCAGCCGCAACACACCTTTTACCGGCATGAAACTTCGAGGACTCGTCCAAAAAACGATTTGGCGCGGCAGCGTGGTGTACGAAGTTTAGCACGCGTCTGGAGTTATTAACTCCCGCTAACAGAATTAGATCATTTCGTTGACATTGACCTAACGTTTTCCAGGCACACTTCTAGCCTCGACCCCCCACAGCCAAACGCCTGGAGTTCATCATCATGACCCTATCGCGCCGCGATTTCCTTACCACTGCGGCCGCCGTCACCGCGGGGTTCGCTGGATTCAGAACTTTCATCGCTGGCACCGCATATGGAGAGCCGGATTCTGCGCTGATCGCCGAGGGGCTTGGGCCACTTATTTCCGATCCGAATAGGACTATGGACTTACCCCAAGGTTTTAACTATCAAATTATCTCGACCGCCGGTGATGAAATGACCGACGGATTCCTCGTTCCACACAAACCCGACGGCATGGCCACCTTTCCTGGGCTCGATGGGCGAACCATTCTCATTCGTAACCACGAGCTTAGTCCGGACAAACCGGAATGGGGAGCATTTGGCGCAACCAATGAACTACTTGCTAAATTGGATCCCGCAATGTTGTACGACTCCGGTCATGGAAAGTTACCCTGCCTCGGCGGGACGACTACGGTGGTGTATAACACGCGCGAACGCAAGGTGGAATGCCAATTCCTAAGCCTTGCGGGCACGGGTCGCAACTGCGCAGGCGGACCAACACCTTGGAACTCCTGGGTATCCTGCGAAGAGACAGTGCAGCGCGCGGATGATGCCTTCGAGAAGGACCACGGATACAATTTTGAAGTGCTTGCCTCGGCTTCCATCCAATTGGTTAAACCGGTCGCCCTCAAAGAAATGGGCCGGTTCAATCATGAGGCAGTAGCCATAGATCCGAGATCGGGTATTGTGTATCAAACCGAAGACCGCGACGATGGCCTGCTCTATCGCTATATTCCGAACGAACCCGGCGAGCTCGTGCGCGGTGGAAAACTGCAAGCGTTATGTATCCGCGATCAAGCAGCGTTGGACACACGCAACTGGGGACTTTTCGAGACAGCCATTAAACCGGGTCAGGCGTTCGCAACGTCGTGGATCAACCTGGATGATATCGAGTCACCAAATGACGACCTGCGCCATCGCGGCTGCGCAGCGGGAGCGGCACG
The DNA here is from genome assembly GCA_937928585.1 of uncultured bacterium. Classification (GTDB taxonomy): domain Bacteria; phylum Hydrogenedentota; class Hydrogenedentia; order Hydrogenedentales; family SLHB01; genus JABWCD01. Next base: position 2,503 of record CALEZK010000364.1, read on the forward strand.
TTTCGCCAGGGGCGAAGGTATGTGGTACGGACACGATGCTATTTACTTTGCTTGCACTAACGGCGGCGCTGCCAAAGCGGGGCAAATTTGGCGATACACCCCAAGCCCGTCGGAAGGAAGCAATGGTGAAAGCTCGGATCCTGGCAAGCTCGAGCTCTTTATTGAACCAAATAATGGCGCACTTGTGGAAAACGCCGACAATCTTACGATTGCGCCCTGGGGCGACATCGTAGTCTGCGAAGACGGGAACGACGAACAGTTTGTCGTCGGCGTAACGCCACAAGGCAAGTTCTATCAGATTGCACGAAATGCAAAAAGCGATTCAGAACTTGCAGGTGCTACCTTTTCGCCGGATGGCACGACACTCTTCGTGAATATTCAGCACGAGGGTCTCACGATTGCCATCACGGGCCCGTGGCGGGGCACGGCATAACTACGGTGCTTCGCCTTCTTTCGGCGGTTCGATGACCGGCGGCTCGGGATAGGACAGTGAGCCGTTTCCATCCTTCTCGACCCGGAACGCAGCGCGCACGTTTCCATCCGCATCGTGCAATTCCAAGACTGGAGTGCCGTCGTTCCGTATTCCGCAGGTGGCGCGCCCCACTTCGTTCGCATCTAGCATATGCAGAAACGGATCGCCCTCCGGCGTTGTAAGCATGTTCACGCGTGCGCGCTCACCATTATCGATCAGCATCAAATTCGCGCCGCCAACCGAAGTCAATGACAGCCACGCGCGCTTCTTGCCGTCCTTCCCGTTCAGCATAAACTCTGGTTCACCGTTGCTATCGCGAATACCCATGTGCACACGCGGATTGCCGGCTTCGTCGTGGATCTCCAGTTGCGCGGTCTTTCCGTTTACGGAACCGAACATCCCCATCACGCGTCCATCGGAATTGACCAGTTCGAATCGCGTCGCGCGGACCACGTTTGCATCCGCGGAAGCTTCTCGATTCCACTGTCCCAATCCGAAACCCAGAGCAAGCATGCCAAGCATTGCAGAGGCCTGAAGCAAACGATTCATATCCCCTCCCCTGGCGCCTAAAAGGCACCGTGACTGTAAACCAAGATGATGCTTGCAAGCGCAAGCGAGGCGTAGTAGCTGTCGCAAGGATACGCATCAAGGGCACGCTGAATCACCGGCGCAAGCAGCGGTTCCAGTTGCGCGAGCTTCTCCCGTTGATCGCGCAGCAGCATCGCCAGATTCGCCAGCGCCTTGAGCGCGTCTTCCGGCGATTGCGCGCTTAGTTCGGCAAGCGCGCGTTGCACAGCGGGATCCCAGCGCGGATCACCTGCCGCGACCAATTCCGCGGGCCAAAGCGCGATGGGGTCTTCCACCTTGAACTTTCCGTCGGCGCCCATAGCCCGAATGCGTAACGCCTCGGTCATTTCCGACACCCTTGCATTCCATTCGGGCTTTTCTGTTCCCGTCGCTTGCGCAAACGCCGTCGCACTCCGCAAGCCAGCGCACGCGACCGCCATAGTTTCCGAGGTGCTGGCATCGCGCATCATCGCGGGTTCGAACGAAAGTGCGGGGGTGTTGTGCACTGCGCGCGACCAACTGGCGATGAAATCACCCGCCTTATGCACGGCCTCCCACGTCGCGACCCGATACGCGGCGCGCTGTTCATCTTGGAGGAATGCATCGTGCTGCCACGCAGACCAAAGAAACCAGGCGGTGGCCTGAACGTCCAACACAGACGATGGCGCGGCCTCGACGCCATCAGCATAGAGCGCGGCGGGCAAAGTTCCATCGACGCCATCCCCCTGACGAAGGCCACGGCCATAGAATGCGATATGCGCTTCGGCCGCGCTACGCAGATTGATAAAGTCGAGTGCGAGGGTTGTCCACGCGCCTTGCCTTGGAATGTCGACACCCAACGGCGCTTGCGCGGTAATTGCCCGTGCGATCGCGCCTCCATCGGCACTCACGGATACTTGCAGTTGCCTCGCCGCGCGCGTGTACAGCGTCGAGAGTTGCCCGGCTGGAACCGGTGCGGCGGTAATCTCCCTCGCTTTGGTTGTCCACCACTCCTGAGTTGCAAGTAGCAGCGCATCGAATCCGGTTTGTTTTGCGAATTCGATTGCACCATCGACTTCTGAACGTTTTCCGCCTATCGCAAGATAGATCGTTGCGGAGTGAGTTGTTTCATCCAATGGGACACGCACAACGGAGTAGCATTGCCCAACCGCGCGCGTGACGCGCGTTCCGCCGCTGTCGTCCTGTTCGCGCGTAGAACATACTGCATGCACGAAGGGCGCGCTGGCTTCATAACCGATCCAGACACCCGAGCCCTTTCCAAACCAGGCCGGTTGCAGGCCGCCGGTGCGCCAACGTTCGGATTCTTCCCACGCGATGCTGTTCGCTTCCGATGTGCGCGCGTGATACACACGATCTTCCGCGAAGGCGACCATGTCGCGGCGGTTTGCAAACAATGCTTCGGATCCTGGCACGCCCCGCATTGCGGAAGTGCAGGGAGAAAAATCGGCATGCCAGATTACGGAATCCTGCGGCGGATCTTCGGCGAACTGTATTCGAAACACCGCGATGTCCCTATCGGGCACGACAAAAGCAGTTTGCGAAACGCCAAGGGTCGTATTGTTGATTTGTACTATCGGCGCGGGGCCATCAACCATCGTCGCCTCCCCGGGCGCATCGGCGATCAGCCAGCGCACGCCGTCGCCGTCATCCAACGCCCACTTGGCGCCGCCCGCAGCTTGCGCGGACCGCGTATACGTCACTTGGTTTGGAGAAGTTGGATTCGGCCATCGGCACAGGTTCAAACGGCCATACGCGTCGAACGCAATTGTTAGTCGGCCATTGCCAGACGCCGCCACACTATCGACGCCGCCGAACACGCCATAAGTCGCGTCGCCGTAGGACGAAACGCAGGCAACGAGTATGAGAGCCACCATTCTCACGTCTCCGCATCCTCCGCCGCGCTAGCAAGATGGCCGCTAAACTTTACACTGTCTCCGCGCGCCTCGCCGTCAATTTGAAGAGTTCCGAGCGCGCCAATCGCCTTCAGCTTTGCCGCAATGCCGCCTCGCACATCGTCGATATTCCTGCGTGGAAGAAGTTCGTTCTCTCCGAGCCACAATGTTACTTCGTCCGCGACGCGCGCAAATTCAGACCACGACACGCGCAACGCTATATCAACATTCGGTGCACATGCTGGACCGTCCGCCATTCCGCCTGCCAACTCCGTCATCAGTGCTTCGCCTGTCGCCAAGGTCCACTCTCGGCCGGAGCGTGCAATGCAGGGGGAGAATTCCATTCCTACCAAGGGAAACATCGTTCCAGGATTCTTATCCCACACGTAGGGTATTGAATAGGCTGCGTCCAAAATGCCTTCAAACGGATTTGCCTCCGGCGACGCGTCCGCATATCGCATCGTGTATGCAGCCGAGGGGATCGGCACGCCGGCGCGCGTATCCATATCAAAGAGCGCAATCGATACCTGATCCACGCCAGCGTTCCATCCCGCTCTTGGACTTTGAATTCTCCAAACATTTGCCAGCGTATCAACGATTTCGAGCCCGTGCGCCATTGACTCGACGTCAGCCGCTGCTTCGTGGAGCAGCGCTGCAATTCGCGAGAGATCGCCGGTATCGCGCGCGCTGATCGTGCCGACAGGTTTTCCCGGCCATGCTTGCGGCAACGTCAAGGGGAGATCGCCGTCGCGCACGGCAAACTTCACCTCGCCTGACACGGGGAAGCCTGCTCCTTTGGCTACGTGAATATGACCTTCGTGCTCTCCCGCCCACTGCACGGTAAACAGAACGGAATCGTTGGAAACCAACTTAAGCGCGTTCGTATTGTTCAGGGCGGCCAGGACATAGGCGCGGGAAGGCGAGGCTACGAGATATCCGTTGTGCCACGCGTAGTAATTGTTGCCGTACTGGGAGATACCGTCGGTGTCCGGGCGCGCACCCAGCTTCGTACGAATTGCGTCTCCCCATCGGAGCAGCAAACCCGGATAGGCCGTGACGCCTTCTCCTTCCGGGGCAATGGCGAATACTGCACGGTTGCCGAGCCATAGCCGCCACCGCGATGGCGTCGGTCGAATTCCCGTCTTTAGCCTGGCTTCAAGCTCCAAGGGGGCAAAGGGGCTCGGCCAGTCTTCGCGCATCCGCTTGAATTCCGGTCCGGTTTGAACGCTGCGCCATGCGGTCGGGAAGTCCCATGAACTCAACGCGAGTGTTGTGCTGTCTGGATAGAAGCCGCGAAGCGGCGCGGACGCGACGAAGCGCGCGTTGTATATGCTAAATGCGATAAGCGCGGCTACTACAAGGGAAAAAACGCGCCAACCGGTGATTATTTTTCGTTTTCGGCGCATGACGGAGGTTACCGGTTGATACGAAGCTAGTCGCGGCCCCGCACGGCTTCTTCAGCCCGTTCGCGGTCACTTTCCACGCGGCCAAGCGCTGTTGCCAGTTCGGCGCGCAAACGCTCCAGTTCCTCATATGACGTAACGGAGGCCATTTTTGTATCGAATGCCAGCTTCTCTTCCGCGGCGCGCGCATCGTACTTCTTCTTGAGCACCGCAATCTCCGCTTTTTGTGATTCACTCAGTTTCTGCGATGGCCCCGCTTCTTTTTCAAGCCGGGCCATGGCGATTTCGTACGCGCTCTTCACTTCAGATCTCCTTTTGCGTTCTACAGAGAGAACTCGTCATCCAAAATGCTTGCGATAAAGCGCTCGATCGACACAGGGTAATACCGGCTGTTCGGGGTAATGATGACGCCCGTGGTGATATCTTCCTGGCGCTCCAATTCGTCGAGCGTCCGTGCGAGCGCGTCTTCAACGTGTATCTCGAGCAGCTTTACTTCCAGATTCTCGGACTTGCATTCAACGGGCTTTCCCTTGAAGCCCATGAACCCAAAGATGCGCCCAGTCAATTCGGTATCGACGTTCTCCCCGCCGAATATTTCGTCGTAGCTTGGCTCCAGGTCTGCGGGGCGAATGATGAAGCGGGGCGAAACATGCACCTTGCCCTTGACCTGCGTTGTGCCTGAAATACGCTCCTCGGAAGTGCCAAGGCACACATACGGCAGTGTGTGGTACCCGCTGATAATCCCGTAGGTCGGTTTCCGAACGATCTTCGTTTGCCGGTAAATCTCGCGCAGCTCTTCTGAACCCAAAATACTTTTCCCGGTGTTAACGCCGGCGGAATCGCATTCGAAAGGAATTGCTGTGGCAGCAACCCGCGTCGCAGCTCTGGCGTTCTTCGCGCGTTTAGTTTACCAACGACACGGCGGAAATGCCACAGGCGTCGGCGCCTCGACCAGCGCCGCCGCCTGCATGACCCTCTTGCGCGTTTATCGGTTAGAGCGACGCCATTTCCAGAACGGATCCCGCATATCTTGCGGCTGCACGATATCGTGGAAGTTCGCGCGTTGCGCGTCTGGAACTTTCGGCGTGGAATCCAGCTTGTCGTATGCCTCTGTCTGTGTGGCCGAGAGCTCAGGCAACTCTTCCGCCAGTACATGGCACGTCAGGAAGATGAGCAGCTCGGTATTGATCTTTTCAGTGTCCGTGTTGCGGAACATGAAATTAAGCACGGGGATATCACCGAGAATCGGAATCTTGCTGACGTTCAACCGGTCGGACACGTTGCGCAGGCCGCCGATGAAGATTGTGCGTCCGTTCTCCGCGCGCAGTTTGGTCGTCGCTTCGCGCTTGTCTTCGATCGGCACACCGGATTCGGTTAATCCGCTGACTGAACTCTGCTTCGCGCTGATTTCGACGATTGTATCGTTGGCGTGCGTGATGCGCGGTGTCACTTCCAGCGTCACACCGATGGGCTTGAATTCGGTCGAAGCAACCGGAGGACCTGTCAATCCCTGCGTGATTTCCTGGTACGGGAACTCCTGCACGATGCTAATCGTAGCGGGATTGTTTTCCACCGTTACAATACTCGGGTTTGCGAGAATCTCCGCGTTGCGGCTCTGCGCTTCGGCTGCAATTGCGGCGTTGATGCGCACTTCGCTCGACAGAATGCCAAGCGACAAGATACCTGCATCCAACGCGTCGGATCCGATGTTTCCGAGGCTTCCGTCAAGCGAGAGTTGCGACAGATCGCTGACCAGGTCGCCATTCGAGCTGTTACGGCGAATCGCTTCAATTGTCCAGTCAACGCCTGTCTGGGAGGCATCGCGCAGGACTGCATCGACGATCATGGCTTCCACGGCGACCTGCTTTACGGGCTTGTCGACATTGATGAGCAAGGCCTTCATTTGTTCTACCGCGGCGGGCACGTCGGTAACGATGATGTGACGGCCTTCCTGATCCACTTCAACTTTGCCGATTTTTTCGGTCTTGATCGTTTCGATAATCGGCTTCGCCATTTTTGGATCGAGGTAGTTTAATTTGATTGCCTCGGTTACCGTCGGCAGTGTCGGTTCTTTGACATCCAGCTCCCGGGCAAGGCGTTCAAAGTCTGCAACGCTCTCTTCCGGACCGGAGATGATGATTACGTTCGTGTTTTTGTTTGCGGCGATCGAAACGATCTTCGCATCGCGTCCGCCGACGAGTATGCCTTCGAGCGTCGTGCGCACGTCTTCGGCCTGTGCGTTATCCAACGCCACCATGCGCGTCATGCGGCGCGATGCAACGGCGTCTTCATAGGGCACAATGCGAAAGATGCCTTCTTCCTCGACAATGCCGAGCCCATTCATCCGCAATACCATGTCCATCGCTTTGCGCAAAGGGACATTGCGTATGTCGGCTGTGACCGTACCCGTGACTTCCGTGCCCGCGATAACATTGACTTGGGCCTTCTTTGCCAAGAGCGAGACGACGCTGCTGAGGTCCATCTCGCGGAAATCGATATTGACCGGTTGATCGAGCGGATCCATGCCGGCCGGGAGGTCTTCGCGCTCTTCCGGTGTCGGAATAGCAATGATCTTTGGCGGC
>CALEZK010000365.1 GCA_937928585.1 uncultured bacterium
GCTATATGGACGGTGTGGGATCGATGATGCGCGGATTGGCCATGGGCTATGACGCGTTTGGTAAATCGATGTCAGCGGAACAGCGCGCGATCGTTGAAGATGCTGGCCGCGCCTATCTTGCGTATTTGCTCGCCGAGGCTGCAACGCCGCGACAATGGTGGGTGCCGTATCACAACTACATGGGCTGTGCATTTGGGGGCGGGGGATTGCTGGCACTCTCGCTAACTGACGCATATCCGGATGCGTCCGCTGCATGGTTGAAGAACTGCACGGAAGAGCTGACGCGTTGGTTCGGGCTAGCTTTCGATGCGCAGGGCGCTTATTGCGAGGGCACGAGCTACACCGAATATGGGCTTCGCAATGCGGTGCTATTCATGCATGCGCTTAAGTCCAACGGCGGACCCGATCTGTTTCAGCATCCGCACCTGCGCATGGTGCCGCAGTTCTTCGCGCTGTCGTTGTTGCCCGGCGAGAAGGTCTTTGATGCGCGGAACGACGCTTATTACAAGGGACTATCCGATCCCCTGTGGTTGCGCATCGCGGAAGGGCAACAAAGCGGTCTTGCGCGGTGGTTGTGGGATACCTGCGGCACGCGCGGAAGTTGGTGGGAAGTCGTGTGGCATACAAATGTGTCGCCGGTATCGCCCGACGCATCGGGTCTTCCGCAGGTGCGGCATTTTGAAGGGCGCGGGCTGGTGATCGCGCGCACGGGGTGGACAGCGAACGATCTCATGTTCTCGATAGAGGCGGGTCCGTTTCATCGCAAGATTCACAATCAGGCGGACAAGGGCGCGTTCACTTTATATGGCTACGGACAACGCTGGGCTATTGACAGCGGATATGGCAATACGCAGGCGATTGACGGCGCGGCGCAGACGGTGGCGCATAACGCGGTGTTGATAGATGGAAAGGGCCAGGCGTTGTCCGGCGCGGGCCTGGGCACGGACGGGAGCATTCTTGCATTCGAAGATTCGACTCACCGGACGTACGTCCACGCCGACGCGACCAGCGCGTATCAGGTCAACTCCGATGGCCAAGCTGGAATTGCGCTGCGCCATGCGCACCGGCACGTGCTGTGGGTAAAGGCGTTGGATGGACGCGAGCCTTATTGCGTTCTATTTGATGACATTGACGTTGATGATGCCGAACATGATTTCGTCTGGCAAATGCATACGTCGGAGAGAATGCGAATTGACGCGGATGGCACCAGCGCAACATTTCAACCGGAGGAAGGCGGCGTGCCTGAATTGTTGGCGGTGTTTTGCAGTCGCGACCCGATGACCCTGGGCACGCGACAATACAACGACCACCCGGTCCTGGAAGCGCGCGTTCGCGCGAAGCGGCTGCAACTTGTCTCGCTCCTATTTCCGACACAGGAGGCGGTGGCCGCGCGTGAAGTCTCCGCTGAGTACTCCGCAACCGAGGGAATCGCGTTGCGTATCCATTTTCAGAACGCCGTGGATACCATTCTTTGGAAGCCGGGAACTGCTCCCCGATTGGGCAGGGAAGGCTAGCTCCTGATGTGTGCCGCTACGCTGACTTAGTTCGGGTTTTTCACACGCACATGTGATAGACCGATAACCAAACGAAGCACGGCGGTATGTGAAGTTTCCGGAACCTGCTTGGATTTCACGGTGTGCGAGTGAAAAATCCTCGCCAGTGGACCTATGGGCTTTCCGGTGAGCATTGCGGGTAAGAGGCTCAAACAAGAACGCTAGTTTTGTGTTGGCCCTCTTGGTGCAGGCGTCCTTGCCTGCCGAATATCGTAAACGTATACAGCCGAGACGGTCGCACCACAAACACTCAATCAGTTTATGTTAGAGCCTCTTAGTCGGATCGTCGGCGGAACAGCTGTGCGAAGTGTCGGTTGTTTGTTCCTGTTGCACGCTGGGCCAATAGGCGAGGGCAATCCATAGCAGGAAGGGCAGGGTCAGAAAGATCTGCGCGATGGCGGTTGGGATCTGCGGATATTGCCCGATGGTTCGGGAGAACGCGAAGAAGAAGACGATGTGCGCGATATGGGTTGTGGTCAAGATGGCCACGCCGATGGCGAGTACCTTTGCGGTATTGCGCCAGGTGAGTCGTCGCGTGGCGAGCACGAGCGCAAAGTACGTAGCGGTGTTGGAGACGATCATGGCGACGGGTGTCGTCGGTGTTCGGTCGCCGACGGCAAATCCGAGGAGCGTTTGGGTGTTTAGGAAGCCCTTAGGTTCGACGACGACGCGCGATATGTCGAAGCTGAATGCAATTTGCAGAATAAATGCGGCGATGTGCCCGACGATTGAGGCATAGACAGGCAGACACAGCCACCAGAGGACCAGGGTGACTGGCGCAAGGAGTGTGACGCGCAACGCAAATAACGTTACGCGGCGGATGTTGGTTTCTTGCCCCATAGAGCCCCCGGGCGCACGAGCAGTTCTACCCACAACAACCATGCGCCAACCACGATCAGGATATAGACGGCTTGCCAGACGTATTGGTGCGCGAACTCGAACACTTCGTTGCTCTGCGCGTATGCACCGATAAATGCACGGAATACCAGGCGAATCA
>CALEZK010000366.1 GCA_937928585.1 uncultured bacterium
TAGAAGAAGCAAAGTTGCGGCTATTGCAATGATTGCGAAACCCTGACGGTGTCGGTCGCGCAAAAGTAATTCAACGCCAGCAAGCAACAAGGGCACCCATGCGCCCACGTCTGCAAGTGGCCAGTAGCACCAGAGCAAGTTATAGCTGGAGAGCATCCAGGCCACTGAGAGAAACCGTGCCGGCCAGACATTGAGGCGGATTACCCGTCCGTAGACGTAGGCAGTCATACCGCAAAGCCAGAATTTCAGAATCATAAGAAGTGAGGAAGCAACTGCGACATCGATCATGCTGTGGAGTATGCGGGGCGGATAGAAAATGGTGCTCTGGTAGTTCGCATGAAGTGGCACGCCCGCGAACTCGAGTGGATTCCATAGCGGCCATTCACCTGCAGTCAGGGACTGCTGCGATGCTGTGAAGAACGCATGAAAGCAAGTGAGGTACTCAACGGTGACGGGGTTGGCCGGGGCTTCAAGTCCAGCGGGCACATGGTGCTTCCATGGTGCCATCTCAAAAAGTAATCCACCGGGGTGCACCATTTCCCCAAAAAAGAAGGTGCGAGGAAAGACGAAACATAAGATCGCGGCGAGGAGAAGCGATTGGATGAGGAACTCTCGTCTTATGCGTACCTTATGCATCTGAAGTTTTCTTCGCCCGCCATATGAAAGGCATCAGCAGACCAGCAAATAGAACGAAAACAGATATGCCCGCACCAATTCGGAAAGACTTGGGTTGATACCGGAATTCTACTGTGTGCGACCCTTGCGGCACTACGATGCCACGAAACGTTCGATACGTCGGAAACACTGCGGCGTCCACCCCGTCCACGGTAGCTTTCCAGCCAGGGAAATAGGCGTCGGTCAAAACGAGAATGGACTCTGACTTCGAGTTGACTTCAATCCGCACACTATTGAAGGTGCGTTGAGTAACATGGGCAGTGCCTGCGTCCGTGACATCCGGTGAGCCGTTAAAGGGTACTGCTTCTTCCGTCAATACGGTCGTGCGCGGATCGAAATCAGGATTCAATAATCGGTCGAAAGTTGATTTTGAATTCGCCATCACTTCAAGGCGGTTTGCCAGGTAGGCGCGCGGAAAGGCATGGGTGTCACGGTAGATTTCCACGCGGTCAACAGTGTCAAGCAACTCATAGCGTCCAGGTGTGTCGATTGGGAAGGTTGGTTCTTTTCGCGGGTCGTGTAAATAAAACTCTGCCGAGGTCAGTGCCTCAAGGCGGGCGCGCTCTCTGCCGCTAATATTACCCAGAAAGTCCCACATGCGCGCAGGCAAGATGCCATCGTACGCGTAGACTTCCTCGACGCCGAACGGTTGCAATGTACCGGTGAGAATTCGTGCCGAAACGGTGTTAATACGCGCAGGAGGGCTGAGCTCGCTAATTCGCTGCAGCAGGGGCGTTACAGGAAAAAGATGCTCGCGCGGGCTAGACGTCACGATTCCTCGTGAGGCCCAGAGCAAATCGAACGCCAGCAAACAGCACAATAGCGCCATCGCCGGTGTTCGGATCTTAGCCTTGCCTGTCAATACGGCCAGTGTTGCGCCGATGATTGTCAGGGTCGCGGCTATGAGCAATTGCGTGTGTAGATAGGAAAGCACACCTGTTGCCGACAAAAGGTTGCGGTCAATGTAGTAACGAATTCCAATCAAAACGGCGACGACAATGAGTATGGAGATGACAGGCCATGAGTCGAAGACTCTTCGATTGTAGGTACTCCAGCGTTGATATCCGATGCCTGCAAGAAAACTGAATGACATCATCGGAAACACAAGGAACCAACTGCCCCATATGGAACCGAATATTGGCAGGTTCATATTGAATAATGTTTCGGGAATGCGAAACGCAAATAACAGAAAGAGTATGGAGGGAAGTATGAAAGCAAGCGCTGGATCGCGATGCCACGCCATTTCGCGCTTGCTTGCTAGCAGCAACGCTATACCGAGAAACGTTGGTATGCCTGCATAGGCCATTAACATGAAGGGCGATACGTTGACACCGTCTGCCCAAAATGCCCCGTCCGGCTGCGCTCCGAAGAATCGTGGCACCCAGAAGATGGGGAAGAAGCCTCCTGAGTAAAAGTGCAACGCGCTCGATTCTTCGACACGATGCGCGTAGGTCTGGCTGTTCACGAGATATTCCCAGAAAGGCAGAATTTGGATTGCGCACACACCCAGAGCAAATCCCCACGCCAACCCAGCAACTTGAACCGAACGCAGCCAGTCAAGAAAAGTTGGATGTGTTTGGCATTTGCGTATGAGAAAATAGAATCCGACTCCCATTGCACCTGTAAACGCGGATTCGGGGTGCCCCGACAGCAGAAGCAACACACCCGCCAGCGCCATCGTGAAGAAAGCCCGACGATACGCGTTTCGCGCCAGCATTTCTGCGCTTAGCAACAACAGTGGCAACCACGCGCTAATATCTGGAATGGCGTGGTAAACCCACGAAATGTGATACCCACTGAGCATCCATGCGATTGAAACAAATGTAGATGGGAGACTAAGAAGAGCCATATAGCGCGCGCACATGTATGCTAACGCGCCAGCAAACCACAATTTCAATAACAAGAAAACTGTCGTTGCCGTGGGAATGTCCAAAAAGGCATGAAGGATGCGCGGTGGATAGACGATTGCGCTTTGGTAGTTTGCCAGCAGCGGAATCCCTGAAAACTCAAGTGGATTCCAAAGAGGCCACTCTCCTGCGGCGAGGCATTGCTTCGCGACGGAGTAATACATGTGGAAGAGTATGAACGCTTCCACGGAGTTTGGATTGTTGAATGGCCGAAGGTCGGCGGGTTCATGCCCCCGCCAGGGCGGATGCTCATACAGCAATGCCGCAGGCAATACAGTCTCTCCCCGCAAGAATACACCCGGAAACAGCGCCGCAAGCAGCAGCACTAACAAAAGGGCATGGATCAGAAACTCTTTTGCGGTGACGCCATTGGCATTCTCGTCATTGTCCGCCATAAGTCCGTCCGGTCCCTGGGTGGGGTCAGCTTGCAGGACGTTTTTGGGTAGGAGAGAAAATGCGTTCCAGGCCGAGCCGAGTCGTTACCATGAGCGCCTCAAAGGCAATGTCAAGATTCAACTTTGAGCTGCCGCGCTGGCGCTCATAGAAAATAATGTGGACATCGCGGAGCCGATACCCTTTTTGCCAAGCACGAAAGCTCGTCTCGATTTGAAAGCAGTATCCATTTGATCTGATCTTCGGCAAGTCGATCGCTTCGAGAACTTCCCGTCGATAGCATTTATAACCGCCGGTGCAGTCCGTTATGGGCATGCGGGTCATCAATCTCGCGTACGCCGTTCCCATTTTGCTGATGATCAAACGTCGCAATGGCCAATTCACAATACTGACTCCGTTCGTATACCGAGATCCCACCGCGACATCCGCTTCGGTGCTTGCCATCTCCACGAGTGCCGGAAGGTATGTTGGGTCGTGGGAAAGATCTGCGTCCATCTGAACGAAGTGTGTGGCCTCGGGAAAATGTTCCATCGCATATTGATAGCCCGCCACATACGCAGCACCCAGTCCCTGTTTCTGCGTGCGATGCATCACACTTACATTGTCGGGCATCTTTGCAGCGAGGTCGTCCGCGATTTGACCAGTGCCGTCTGGCGAGTTATCGTCAACAATAAGCACACGGGCATCCGGCAGGTTTTCGAGAACCTTATCAATGAGAATGAGAATGTTTTCACGCTCGTTGTATGTCGGAACCACAACCACGACGGACATACGTTTCTCCTTGCACGCCATAACCTTAGACCGCGAGAATAGTAACGGTGCAGTAAAATCATTGCAATTCTGCCTGCAGGGCAAGGTTTTATGGAATTAGTTTCCCGATGCCCCCGCTGGTTTCGCGAATACGCCCTGCACGGAGTCCTCGTGTTTCTGGTGCTTATCCCCGTTTTCCCCCGGGTTTTCCTGGACGGCCACATGACCACGTCCGCCTACATCCTCTACGATTTTCAGCCCTGGAAAAGCTACGGCACTTCTGATGATTTTCCTCACGATGAAGCGATCCTGACCTGGGAGTTTCTGGGGCAGTTTACCGGTTGGTATTCCCTGACAAACCGTGCGTTGGAAATGGGGGAGTGGCCGCTCTGGAACCCGTATGAGCATACCGGTGTCCCCCTGCTCGCCAACTATCAGTCGGCCATATTCTATCCCCCGAGGGTCCTTCACAGTCTGGTCGACCTTCACCTTGCCAGCACGCTACTAATCCTTCTGAAGGTTTGGCTGTGCGGTTTCAACGCGTATCTCTATGCGCGCGGAATCGGATTGCGCCGGGTATCCTCGCGCATCCTGTCATTCGGATGGATGCTTGCCACGTACAATATGATTTGGACGTATTGGTGTGAGGTCGATGTTAGTGCATGGTTTCCACTGCTGCTTCTCGGCATCGAATGGATTCTCGCCGAGCGGTACCGCCGCGGGTTCTTTCTTATCGCGTTTAGCGCAGTGCTCATGTTGCTTGCGGGCCATCCGGAAACCGCGTTTACCATGGCATTTGGTGCCGGGTTTTATTTTTTGATTCGGCTGGCGATTCAATGGCGTGCGATGCGGAATCCGCTGCGAGCGCCGCTCGTTTCGCTTGGTGCCTGGGGGATTGCGTTGATTGTATGCGCTGGCCAGATTCTGCCATTCCTGGAATACCTGCAACATAGCTATACCCTTGCTGAGCGCGCAGAACAGGCCTCTGCCGAGCATGCGTTGAGCCCACTGGCGCTCGTAAATTTTTGGGTGCCACGATACTTTGGAATTACCCACACGCCGACTGAGAACTATTGGGGCGAATGGATTAATTCAAATTTTAATACCGTAATCTATCCGGGAATTGTTATTTGGCTCGGCGCCTTAATGCTCTTTACACCTTTGCGTGGCACGACTCGCAAGTGGCGGACTATTGCGTTGTGCCTGCTTGCTCCCACCGGTTTCTCATTGTTGGTAGTGTTCGATCAGCCTGGCGTGCAGTTTGTGAAATCAATTCCAATTCTTGGCTCCATGTGGAGTATTTGGTGGTTCGCCTTTCCTGCATTCTCAATTCCCCTAATTGCCGCGCTCGGATTTGAACACGCGTTCTCCACCGAGAGGCCCTTGCGAGACTTGGTACCAACCATTTGTACTTTTGTCGTGGCAACTATCCTCTGCGCCGGAGTCTACTTCGGCATACACCGCTCGCTGCATGTTTTCGAGGGAAAGGGACTTGAGCGATTCGTTCAACTTCAACTTGTCATCGCTGGCCTAATTGCCTTATCGGCATTGTTGGCGATGGCGGTTTGTTTACTCAGAAAAGAAAAAGCACTACAAAACATCTTGGTCGCGATTCTGCTCGTCGATCTGCTTGTCGCCGCGCGCGGTTTTCGCCCCACCGCTCCGCATGACCGGATCTACCCCGAAACTGCACTCACCACCTGGATTGCCGATCACGACCCACCAGTTCGTTGCGCGCTGGGCTCCGCATCCTCCGCCACGATTCCCGATGGCATTATGCAATATTACGGGATCGAGGATTTTCTCGGCTACGATGGCATTTACCCGGAACGCATCAAGACGTTGCGCAACCATGTTAAGGCTTGGACGAATATCGAACCGGTGTACGCT
>CALEZK010000367.1 GCA_937928585.1 uncultured bacterium
TTCCGGGCGCGTAGGGTTGCTCCTGGTCGCGGGCGGTCAAGGCACGCGTCTTGGGTTTGATGGTCCTAAGGGGGCCTACCCAATCGGCCCTGTATCGAAGCGATCGCTTTTTGCATTTCACGCAGAAAAAATAGTGAACCTGCAACGACGATATGGCTGCACCCTGCCCTGGTACATCATGGTGAGTGACACAAATGAAGCGGCAACGCGCAGTTTTTTCGCTGCGAACGACAATTTTGGATTGAACGGCGAGGACATTACGTTTTTTACGCAGAGAATGGTTCCGTGTATGGACGCCAACGGCGGCTTTATGCTGGAATCAAAGCACGCGCTCGCGATGAACCCTAACGGGCATGGCGGAACCATCCTGGCAATCGTTGATAAGGGCATTGCGGACGATGCGCGTGCGCGTGGCGTCGATACGCTCAGCTATTTTCAGGTGGATAATTGGGCATTAAAAGTTGCAGACCCTTATTTCATCGGTTACCACACCCTGCGAGGCGGCGAAATGTCGTCGAAGATTCACAGGAAGCATGACGTGCGGGAGTCTGTCGGCGTACACTGCGTGTGTGACGGGCAGTACCGCACGATCGAGTACAGTGAACTGGATATTTATCCCCAGCTTCTCGAAGTGGATAGCGAAGGCAAGCCAGTCTATTATGCTGGGAATCCTGCCATACACATCCTTTCGGTGGATTTCATAAAGCGTGTTTACGACAACTTTAACGAGTTTCCATGGCATCGGGCACACAAGAAAATATCGTTCATAAACGATAAGGGCCAACTCGTAAAGCCGGATAAGCCAAATGGTTACAAATTTGAAACGTTTGTATTCGATGCATTGCGGTTCGCCCGACACGAGCCCATTGCTTTGGAGATTCCAAGTGCAGGCGAGTACACCCCGATTAAACAATTCAGCGGCGACAACAGCGTGGAAGCTGCCTGGCGCGCGATGCGAGAATATTGGGCCGGATGGCTGGAAGCTGCCGGATATGCCGTCCCCAGAAATGCATCCGGTGAAGTATCGGTCGAAATAGAAATCAGCCCCGCGTTTGCGCTCTCTGAGGAAGAGTTCGTTGCAAAAGCGAAGAGCATCAGATTCCCGGCGCAAGGTGCCAACATTTGCATCCTGCCAAATGGTTCGCTGTTATAGTTGCTCGCACTTATTTTTTCCTCGCGCCAGAATGGCCACGGCAAGTCCACTGCAAGATAAAAGCGTCGCTACGGATATGCCCAGCCCCGCGGCGAAGCTTTGCGGAAAGTATTCCATAACCACCGTGTGCTTTCCCGGTGGAACAGCGATGCCTCGGAATGCATGGTTCACCGGGAAGATCGCACTTGCGTTGCCGTTAAGCGTTGCAGACCAACCCGGATAGTAGGCATCCGTGTTCACGAGGATTGCCTGGTTCGGCGAGTCGACTTCAATTACGATTTTATTTGGCGTTCGAGATCGAACCGTTGCGTTCCCAGCGGCGGCAACTGCAGATCCGTTTGCGTAGTTTTCGAGGGGATATTCCAGCAACGCCGTTATCGCTGGATTGAAGTTCGCTTTGCTCATTCGGTCGAAGCGAAGGTTTTCGTCCTCAATCACTTCGTAATGCTCCACAAGGTATGCGCGAGGTAGCGCCTTCTTGTTCTTGTATACTTCAATTCCATCCAAGGTTGTTTGAAGCGCGAATCGCGTTTTGTCTTCATAGGGAAAGCCCGGCTTCGTATTACCCACGCCACGCAAATAGTGCGTCGTTGATGTGCCGGGCTCCATGGCATTCCACAAGCTTTCGCCCAACCGTCCGTAGAATGTGATGATTCGCTTGGGGTAGATTCCGTCATGTCCCCATTGCTCTTCCACTCCATACGGCACCATAAGTCCTGGGAGTAGACCACCTGAAACAGCATTTATGCGGTGTGGGTC
>CALEZK010000368.1 GCA_937928585.1 uncultured bacterium
TGGCGGTGAGTTCGGGTACGGCAAACTGCATGCGATAAGCCAACTCGTATTGCACGATGCGTGCCTGTATTTCAGGGTCCGCAAATTCGCCGTATTGCGCGTTGTTCAACGCGGTCACAGTATCGAGCATACGTCTGCGCGCCGTGTCATTCACGCCCGGAGGATTATTGAGATAGAGGACCGGATCCCCCGTTGGTCGCAGCGTGACGCCCTGATGCTCCGACGGCAGAAAGCTTGCGCCCCAGAGGTTTTGCCGCAATGGCTGGGCTGGACGACGCGAGCTACCGTGCGAAACGAGCACCATGAACCCAGGCAGGTTTTCGTTCTCGCTGCCGAGGCCATAGCTCATCCACGCGCCGAACGATGGTCGACCCGGCTGCTGACTCCCTGTTTGCATCATTGTCATGCCCGGGTCGTGATTGATTGCCTCCGTGTGCATGGATCGAATGACACAGATATCGTCGGCCGTCTCGCCGATATGCGGTACAAGTTCGCTGAATTGCAGTCCACTTTGTCCGCACGGTCGAAATGCAAACCTGGATGCCGCAACGGGCAACTTCTCCTGGCCCGAGGTCATGGTGGTAAGGCGCTGGCCCTGCCGAATAGAAGGCGGCAAGTCCTCGCCATGAAAACGCTCAAGCGTGGGCTTGTAGTCGAAGAGCTCCATTTGCGAAGGGCCACCGGACTGGAACAAATAGATGACGCGCTTCGCTCTTGGAGCGAGATGGCTCGTGCCGAGCATGCCGTTTGCAGCGTTTGCAGGTCGCGTTCCCAGGAGCGCGCTGAGCGCAGCGACGCCGATTCCAATACTCGCGCGACTGAAGAACTGGCGCCGTGTCACTAATTGCTCGTATTCATCTTGCGGATGCATGTCCGTTATCCTCGATGCATTTTCAAAATTGGCTCACTGTGGCGTCGGTATTCAACAGCGCGTTTGCCACGAGGGTCCAGGCAGCCAGTTCTGCCGCGTCCAGTCCGGTGCGATACTTGGACTCTCCCGTTTGCAAGAGTGCGAGGGCCGCTTCTGGCGTGGCGCGGTAATCTGAAAGTTGCTCATTAAATTGTTGGAGCAATGCGCTGGCTTCAAGAGACGTTGGCGGACGGCCGAGCGTCAGCAGACCCGCGTAGGTAATCCGCTCCGGTGTAGTGCTGCCGCTCTGTTGCATAATTCGCTCCGCCACGGCGCGTGCAGCTTCTATGAATTGAACATCGTTCATCAGCGCAAGGGCCTGCACAGGTGTATTGCTACGGCTTCGTTCCGCAGTGCAAACCTCGCGGTTGGGTGCGTCAAACAGCAGCATTCCGGGCGGGGCCGCGGCCCGTTTCCAAAAAGTGTACATGCTGCGGCGATAGAGATTGTCACCATGATCTTGAATGAATTCTTGCGCGGTGTACCGCAGGCCACCGCCGCCATACGCAACATCCTTCCAAAGTCCAGGCGGTTGGTACGGTTTCACGCTCGGTCCCCCGAGCTTTTCAACCAGCAAGCCGCCGGCAGCGAGTGCGGCGTCGCGTATCATTTCCGCATCAAGCCGATAACGCGGCCCGCGAGAGAGCAGGCGGTTCTCGGGATCGACGGCGATTTGCTCAGGTCTCAAACGCGACGCTTGTCGAAACGCCGCCGACGTAACGATGACGCGCTGAATGTGCTTGACGTCCCAGCCGGATTCCACGAACTCACAGGCAAGCCAATCGAGCAATTCCGGATTGTCCGGTCGCTCGCCTTGCATGCCGAAATCGTCGGGTGTGCGAACAAGACCTTCGCCCCAGAGCCACTGCCAAAGGCGATTCACTGCCACGCGCGCCGTGAGCGGGTTCTCTGGAGCAACGATCCATTGTGCAAGCCCAAGCCGGTTCATGGGCGCATCGCCGATCCAACGATTTAGCGCGGCCGGTACTCCAGGAGTCACCGTTTCGCCAGGCTGATCGTATTGGCCGCGAACCAGTACATGTGCGGGGCGCGGGGTATCCAAGTCCTGCATGACCATGGTCGTGGGGACCTGTTTGTCCAATTGCATCGCGGACCATGTCAGATCGAGTTCTTGTTCGTGGAGCGGCGACCAGCCATCCCAATGACGGCTTCGGTAGAAGGTGCGCAACGCGATCGCATCAACTTCGCTGCGCGTGTTTTCATCGCGCAAGAGAATCGCTTCGATGGTAAGCGGCATTGGGCCGAAGTCTTCGCCTTTGCGCGCGAAATAGAAATTATGCGAATTGAAATCGTAGAAATCGACGGTCTTGACCAGGATGCTGTTGTCGCCCGCGCGCAGTTCGATTGTCACCGGCGCAGGATGTGGCCCTACTTCACCGCGCTGCGCTTCCTTGTCAAGCACGAGGCGTCCGTTTACCCATAACTTCACGGCGTTGCGGTTGTCCAGCGCGAGCTCCATCGAACGCGGAGCAGGCGCGCTAATCGTACGGTGAAAATATGTGGCGCAGGTTTTGCCGCTTAGCGCGTGCATCGTGCCATCGGAGAGACCACCCGGAACGGAAACCCATTTTGCGCGGCCATCTTCGTATGTGGCCGCCAAGTCTATGTGCATTGGATCGACGTGTTCAGTTGCCAGCGCCTCTTCCCCGCTATGCGCGATGTAAGGTCCATTCACGAGCCACGGCCCAAGCGTCGCGGGCAAATAAGTCGAATCGTTCGACACGCTCAAAAGCATGCGCGGCACAGCGGCAGCAATGCCGACACCGCGCAGAACCAATCGCAAGCGTGTACCGTCTGCAAACCCCATGGGCGATGAGAAAACGAATACGGCCCGAACGGTCTCTTCCGTTGGCTCAACATGCCACGCCGTTTCTGCATTGCCGTCGAACGCGGATTTCACAGTTCCCGCGGAGGAGATGCCTTCGGCAAACTTGATCGCGATAGCTTCCGCGCCTTCGGCGATTGGTGCAATGGACAACTCCAACTCGTTTAGCGCAAGCGCGATAGTGTTTCCGTCTCGCGCCGGACGTATTTCCAATTGAAGCGCCGTAAAGTCACGTGCATTGGTCGTCATGTTGAATTCGACGGCGTCATCGTGCGTCTCAACAGCATTGGAACTTCCGTCTAGCGCGGTCCACCGCCGCGAGATTGCGTTACGTTCCGCTACTTCCCAGGCCGTTTGCGCCGCGTCAACTTCCGCAATCGGCTCCGTTTTTCGTGCGCGAACGTCATTCAACGCGGCCTCGATTCGCATTTGTTCTTCGTGTTGCGCAGGCAGTGGCGCTTTGATGCGCGGAATCGAATTGCCGTCCAGCTCTGTTCCAAAAAGTTTCGACTCTTCTTCCGACACGTTGTTGAAAAAGGCATATAGTTGATAGAACTCGCGCTGCGAGACCGGATCATATTTGTGATCGTGGCACTGCGCGCACATCATGGTAAGTCCGAGCCAGGTGGTCGCGGTGGTACTAACGCGATCCACGACATTCATCACGCGGTATTCCTCGAAGATGGCGCCACCTTCCATCATGATGGGGTGGTTTCGATTGAATCCCGTCGCGATGCGCTGGTCGAGCGTCGGGCTTGGGAGAAGGTCGCCCGCAAGTTGCTCTATCGTAAATTGATCGAATGGCATGTTGTCGTTGAACGCGCCAATTACCCAGTCGCGGTAACGCCACATGGTTCGCTCGATGTCCGCGGCGTAGCCGTTGGTGTCCGCGTAACGTGCCAGGTCAAGCCAGTTGCGCGCCATGTGTTCCCCATACCGTGGGGACGCCAATAGCCGATCCACCAGACGTTCATAGGCTTGAGGATCTGTGTCTTGCACAAAATGTTCTATTTCGTCTGGAGCAGGTGGCAGTCCTGTAAGTGCGAGCGAAGCGCGGCGAATTAGCGTATAGCGATCCGCTTCCGGTGACGGAGTCAGCTTTTGGGACTCCAGCCCGTTCAACACGAATTGATCGATTGGGTTACGCGGCCAGGCTTTATCGGACACGTCCGGCAACGGCGGCCGCTCCGGCGAAATGAAAGACCAAAACGGCTGCCACTGCGCTCCCTGCGCAATCCAGTGGCGGAGCAGTTCGCGCTCTTGATCGGTCAGCTTTTTGCCGCTCTGCGGCGGCGGCATCTGGTTGTCCTCGTCAGCAGAAAAAATGCGATTGATGAGCGCGCTGCCCGAAGGATCATTTGGGACAATCGCCACCGAACCAGATTTCAACGGTTGCTTGGCGTGTTCCTCAATGTCGAGGCGAAGATCGGCCTTGCGGGCGGACTCATCCGGACCATGACACGGGAAACAGTTGTTGGAAAGCACGGGCAAGACATCTCGGTTGAACGCAATGACGGGCTCGCCGCTGGCGGTTAGTGCAATGGCCCACCACAAAAGAGCATGTACGTGCATACGCGGTCTCGCGAGACCGACAAGCGAAGCGAGGCGCATTCTCAAATACCCTGCATGTTCGAAGCTACCGATGGCCTGCCATGAAACCTGCTGGCATTGTACACTGCGGGCTCATCCAATGCGTTGAGCCATGGGTTCAGCGTACAGGCTATTTCCTGAATTCCTTGCGATACGCGGAATATCAAGGACAGACTGCACATTCAATTGATGCCCGGCTCACACCCCGCCTGTATTGCCCCTGAGCCGCGTCACGCGTATCGTCGTGCCGGTTTTTCCCCACTAGGTCACGCAACGAGGAAACCGTCGCGCGGATCTCGTATCCCACGCGGCGGACTACCCGTGATCGAGTGCCACGGCCCATTGCGGCAACAGAAACGATGGCGTACTATCAAAGGAGTTTTCCCCTCCCGGTGTCAGGAGCGCTTGGGCTCGGTGGTTGGGTACGGAGAACGAAAACTATGCCACACGCATCCGCACAACAACCCGCGCTTGCCGCCCCCGCAGCGCAAAACAGTTTATCGTGCAACAGGAAAGCATACTCCACTGCGCGCTCCACCCGAGAAAGCGTGCCCGCAAACCCAAGCCAGCACGTAAGAACGACAGATCAGAAACCCCTAATTCGTAGTTTGTCCCTGAATATCCATAATGCTCGCAATGAAGGCCGGTGGATATCTGTAACTCGACAGAGTTTTTGTAACAATTACGTCGCTTTTAAGATAGAGGAATAGTGAAATGATCGAGCGCATTGCTTATGCGTCTTGGCTCAAGCGCGGTTTTCTAATATTGCTAACAGTATTTGTTGTCGGGTTTGTTTGCTATTATATGCTTCGTGCGCGATTTGGGCTCGGATATAAAATTAATCTGTATAGTCCAGAAGTCTATCTTGGGCCACGAGAAGGTGTTCTCGGTCCTGATGTTGGCATAATAGCCTTGGTAGCTATGGGCGTTGGGTTTGTGGTTGTCAATTTTATAGTTTTTGCTTCGGACAATTTGTTAAAGAAAAGTCGCTGGATACTGATTTTGGTGTTTCTGGTAGGCAGTTTCACCGGTCAGCTACTTAGGCTGCTATTGCGCGATTTTGAACCGACGCTTGTGCCCAATACTTCATACAATTCATATGCGTCTTTTGCAGAAATTCGGCATTCTCTCTCCTTTATCGAACGGCTGTATTATTTACCTTTAGTCAACGCCATCGAACGAGGACACGGGACCACCATGTATTTATTGGGATATTCAGTCGCATGCGGAGCGGTGACTGCTTTTCTTTGTTATACTTGCTCTTACATCTATTGTCGTCTGAAAAAGCGAAGAGTGTCGTAATAAATTTTTGGTAAAAGAAAGAGCAGCAGCACGTTTACAGAATCCCCCGCTCGTTCAATTGCCCTTTTCCCATACTACAGCAAGCGCGCGTTATCGCCACGGATGAATGTGTGCAGTGCGCGACCAGCTCTTCAAAGCCATCCACGGCGACGCGCAATCCGATCCGGCACAACGTGAAACCACCACGAGCCGCACTCAGCGCCAACGGCGCGACACGGTTCATAGCCTGTGCCGTGTAGCACAGGTCCCGACACCACCCCAACGCAAGAGCGCTGAAAGCGCGGCACAATCCCAACCCGCAAGCCACCGCCGCGCCCAGGCGTCGTGCACAGCCCCATAGCAAGCAGCTATTAGCCGTAGTTTTGCGTACATTGACTTTTGTGCAAAACTGACATAGTATATAAAACTAGTACACGAAAAACTCGACAAATCGCGCCATATCTAATCGATCTCGCATGGAAAGGGGCTTCGCGCTATGAAATCCAAACGCCACTTCGTATGGGAGCTACTCCTTCCCCTCGCCATCGCGCTTCTCGCATACACCGCAACGCACGGCGCCCTGGCGCAAACCGATACGCCGCCCGCCACCCCAACCCAAGTCAAACAGGGAATGACCATTCAAGACTGGATAACCCAAATCGAATCCGAGCGGGACGCTGCATACAACCAACTCACCGCTGGCGACCTCAGCGACGGCGCAGCGTCGCTTACCAATTCCCTACGCAATCTTCCCGCCGAACATCCAGAACTCATGGACACCGCATACGGTTCCCTGCAACTCCTGCTCTACACCATGGAATATCTCATGGACGAAACCGTGCGCACCCAATTCGTGCAGCAACACCTCGAACCCGAACAGAACGACATCGACAAGTTCATCATCGCCGCCTACAACATCTACATCGGGCAAGACACACCCGAAAAAACAGTCGCCACGCAAGACCTACTCGCCGCTGCCGCCACAACCAACCC
>CALEZK010000369.1 GCA_937928585.1 uncultured bacterium
GCGGCGATTGGTGGCGGGTAAAGGATTCCTCCGCGGTAGCGTTCGGAATGACTGGGAGCAGGAGACCGATTGCGCGGTGTGGCTTTGGATGGCTGGCGGCTCGCCGTACCGGGGGAGGTGCAAAGCAGAGCTTCCTCCTTCGCCAGTAGGCTTCGGGAGGACAAAGTTTCAAGAGTGCGTTCCAAAGCGGGAGCTTTGGAACGAGATCAATCGATGGGCCAATCGTGTCACGATTCTTAATCCGAATTCGACGTGGTGGTTCCACCTGCGCTGATGCTTCCGCGGGCCGGGGAGCTTTTGTTTACAGGGCTGGGACGTCAATCCACTTTCGTTCTTTCCAGGAGGTCAATCCTAGTTCGGCGAGTTGGACGCCTTTTGCGCCTTCTTTCAGGTTCCAGGGAAAAGGCGTATCGAATGCGAGGTGGCGGAGGTAGAGTTCCCATTGGGCTTTGAAGGCGTTGTCGTAGGGGATGCCTGTTGGCATTTGCTCCCAGCCAGCGCGGTAGTCGATGGGGCTGTCGATGTCGGGGTTCCAGATGGGGCGCGGGGTGGTCGCGTCGTGTTGGACCCAACATTGGCGGAGACCGGCGACGGCGGAGCCTTGGGTGCCGTCGACGTGGATTGTAAGGAGGTCGTCGCGACGGACTCTCGTACACCACGATGAATTGAACTGGCAGATGATGCCGCGGTCTGTGGTGAAGGTGGCGTAGGCGGCGTCGTCGGTGTCGCAGTTGTAGGGCTTGCCTTGTTCGTCCCAGCGTGTCTTGATATGGGTTGCGCCGAGGGCGGAGACGGCGGTGACATTGCCGAAGAGGTTGTCGATTACGTAGCGCCAATGGCAAAACATGTCGAGGATGATGCCGCCGCCTTCGGCTGCGCGGTAGTTCCAGGAGGGTCGTTGCAGGGGCTGATGTTCGCCGGTGAAAACGTAGTAGCCGAAGTCGCCGCGCACATTGAGTATCTCGCCGAAGAAATTGGTGTCGATGAGGTATTTCAGTTTGCGCAGGCCGGGGAGCCAGAGTTTGTCTTGCACCACGCCGTGCTTGATCTTGGCGGCAACGGCGCGATTATAGAGATCGAGGCCATCGGCGGAATTGGTGGCGACGGGTTTTTCGCAGTAGATGTGTTTGCCGTGCGCGATTGCGGTCTTGACGTCTTCGTAGCGGCGCAGCGTCGTCTGTGCATCGAAGTAGAGCGGGTAACGGTCGTCTTGCCACAGCTCTGCGAGGTCGGTGGTGTATGCGAGGCCGCCATGGGTCTCGGCGAGTTTCGCGAGCTTGGCTTTGTTACGGCCTACGAGGACGGGCTCGGGCATCAGGGTCGTGCCGTCGGGTCCGGCGATACCGCCTTGCGCGCGGATCGCGAGGATCGAGCGCACGAGGTGTTGGTTGGTGCCCATGCGTCCGGTGACGCCGTTCATGATGATGCCGATGCGTTGGGTTGTCATTTCATTTCCTTCTGCGATGGGTCGGATCGTTTCCGAGGGGTAATCTTAATCGTAAATCGTAATCGTAATCGAATGTTTTTTGGGTGGAGTGGATTGGGGAGTGACGATAAAGGGGAATTGCTTATGCGGGGGAGAAGATAAGATCGATTACGATTACGAGCACGAGCACGAGCACGAGCACGAAGCGGGTGCAAGAGTCAGAGCAAGAGTAAGAGTAGGAGTAGGAGTAGGAGTAGGAAGAAAAGAGCGATTACGAGTTACGAATTACGATTATGATTACGGGTTGGTGGGGGTGGGGTTGGGTTGATTCTTTAGATGTAGGATCATCGACAGCATGGTAGATGGGCTGTAGCCGTGGCGTTGGTAGAGGCGTTGGGCGGTTAGGTTGTCGATGTCGGTTTGTAATGCTATGCGGTGGCAGTTTTCGCGTTCGCATAGTGCGCGGGTGGCGTCCAGCAGTTGTGCGCCGATGCCGTTGCGTCGATAGTCTGGGTGGACGATGAAGTCGTCGAGGATGGCTACTTTGCCGCCTTTTGCGGTGCTGACGGTGAAGAGAAGATTCGCCATGCCGCGAATGGATTCCGCATCACGCCACACGAGTATGCGTCCCACTTCCGGCGCCGTGAGGATTGCGCGCAACGCGGTGCGTTGCTTCTCGCGGTCGGGCTGAAATTCGGCTTCCTGCGCAAATAGCAGCGCAAGCAAATCGCACAAGGGTTCGATGTCGTCGAGGGTGGCTTCGGAGATGTTCATAGTGGCCCGGTTTCTTTCTTCGTTCTGATGCGCGCTTGCGCATTAACCGGGAGATATGCGCATCCGCGCGGTTTGCCCTACCCTGCCATCACGCGGACGATAACGGATGCCCAACAGCCAAGCGCCAAGCCGACCGCGCCGATGTGCAAGAACGAAAGCACGATCTCGCGGCCCACTTCGAAGTCCGTGCGCTTGCGCTCGACAAGCAAGAGCGCGAACAGACCGAGCCACAACATCGTCGCCGCGACAGCGATCCATACGAATGCCAGCGACGGCAGAAAGATCGCCAAGGCTATGGGAAGCACGACAGGCGTCAAATACCAAACAGGCAATGCAGGCGCTTTCGGTTTATCTATTACGTCCAATTTAATCTCCCGCTTCGGAAAATCTTTTGCCGTTACGCGCCGACGTTGCGTAGTCGATTCCGACATGATGCATTGCACCCCCAGCGCACGTGAAGTCGCAGCCAACCCATTGTGCGCGATTCGTGCCGTCACTTGCGATCATAGAACGCGAGGTACGGCCCACCGTTGATGACCCGCATAAGATACACTGCGAGCTCCATCGCATGGAAGTCTCCCCACATGCACGATTCGCCTTGCGGCACTTTTTTTCCGCGCGGGATGTAGTCCCAACCATTCGGACGGTGATATACGGCGTGCAAGAGAATGCCATCATGTTGATAACTTGTGGATAAGTATGGCTCGGAAAAAAGTGTGCGGGCAATCGTGAGGCCGGCTTGTGTAAATCGTTTTCCTTTTGCGCCGAGCAGATGTCCCAGTCGCAGAAGACCTTGCGCCGTTATCACCGCGGCGGAACTATCCACAGGTTCATACGGATTATCGATTTGCGCAGGCCGGTCAAGATATCCGGGCATCTGCGCCAGGCCCGGCGCGCCCGTGTCCCAATAGGGAATGCCGTCGGTGGGCGTGTTCTCAATGTAGAAGTCCGCTGTCGCTGTGGCGGCCATTAGAAAAATCGCCTGAATCTCTTCCTTCCCGCCGTAGGGGTTGAAGGGCGCCTCGGGCATCGCGGCGAACGCTTCAAGCAATTCCGTGTAACCGAGCACGACCCATGCGAGCCCTCGCGTCCACGTGGTGAACGGCGAATAGCCCTGCTGCGTGCTTGGGCAGCGATACCGTCCATCTTTCGTGTTGAAGATGCTTTCGTGCACAACGCGACCACGCACGTCGTATGCGTCGCGTCCTTCCCCGTAATAGACGTTGTAGCGCGCCGTGGTGATGCCGTGTTCGATCGTGCGCGCCAGCAGCGAAATCTTTCGGTCGTTCTCCGCCATGAGGCAATGCCCGAGTTGGTGCGCGAGCACCAAGGCGCGACACGAGCGGATCGTGTCGCTGAACAGCGAATGCGGACCGTTGAAAGAATGGATAAAGCCGAGGTTGTCTTCGTTCGTCGTGGTCCATCGCGCCGCCTGCACCGCGCCGGACGCCTTCAGCGCCATTTCGTAGAAGTGGAGCGCGTCCGCGGTTTCGGAGGTGCGGCCCTCGCGCGCGAGACGCCGCAAATTGCCGTAGGTCGAGACATTGTTGAAGCCATGATCGTGCACGCCGATATGGCTGACATGCGGGGCCATGTATCGAATCGTGTTTTCGCGCCCGATCTTGAGGAAGGACTCATCATTCGTCGCATCGAATTGCAGAATCTGACAGCCGAATTGAAACCCTTGCGTCCATTCCGTCCAACCCCGCGACGAGTATCGGCCCTTCTGCGTGAAGACAGGCGAGCCTTTGGCCGGGTCCCAGGTTTTATTGAGACGGCTAATCTTCGGTCCCGCTATTCCGAAGAACCTGTTGAGCGTATCGGATAAGGTTGAAGGAAGAAGCTTATTGTCGATGATCACGCGTTGCTCCCAAGAATGATTCTCTCTCTGCATGTACCGATGGGGTGCCGGGAAGAATAACGAAACGCACTATGTGATGGGAAGAGGGAGGCGACTATCCCGTCATGCCTTCTTGGCACTCCATTTCAAATTGAGTTTCTTCTGTTGCTGCGCGCAATCGCGCAAGTATAGGTTGATCAAGTTCTGGTAGGGCATTCCAAATTCTTCTGCCAGAGCCTTGAAATAAGAGATAGTCGTTTTGTCCAGCCGGATTGTTATTGGTTGTTTAAGCTGCTTTGCATAGGGGTTTCGTTCGGACTTCATTTTGTCGAAATCGTAGTGGTCTCTCATTGTTCTGCACTCCAGCTAAGCACGTGTTTCGAGCTTGTTTGCTTTGCGGGCGGAAATGATTCGGACTATGGAGTCGTTTTGTCGATACCAATGGCGAACAACCAGCACGCGCAAGTTCCAGCTCAATCCAAGTAGCAGGAAGCGGTCTTCGGTCGTGGAATGGTCAGGATCGAAGTAGCGCAAAGCGTTCTCGTCGGCGAAAACGGTCTGCGCTTCCTCGAACGAAATCCCATGTTTACGCCGGTTTGTCCGGTTCTTGGGCTCGTCCCATACCGTCGTTACAGGCATACATACATTGTACATATTTTTTGGATAACCAGTAACGCGGAGCAGACCGATTGCGCCGCTTTGACCAATGCTGTCGGAAGGTGCCGGAACTGCGGCAGAAAAACGCACAATGCAGTCCCAAGACTTCTGGACTGCATCGGAGCATCATGGCGTTGCCGCCATGCTATGTAAGAGGAGACAAGTTTACTTGCCGGGCTCCGCGCACTGGACGATGAAATCGTCGCGGCGGTTGAGCGGGCGTTCGCTGTGTTTCGGTTTCTCTTCGCCGTGGCTGATTGTGGTGATGCGTTTCGCATCGATGCCATTTTCGATCAGGAATTTCTTCACGGACTTGGCGCGGCGTTCGCCGAGTTTTTTGTTGTAGTTGACGGTGCCGATGTCGCAGCAGTTGCCTTCGATGGTCACTTTCGCGCCTGGGTTTGCCTGAAGGTATGCGACGAGCTGACGGCATACTTCCACGCTTTCCGGACGCAGGTGGGATTTGTCGAAGTCGAAGTAGATAGGCCCGAAGGATGGCGCGACCGGCGGATGCGCGGGCAGTTCAGCCTTCGCCATTTTCATGTAATTGCCGAACGACACGCCCTTGTGCACCCAGTGCACATCGGCGGGATCTTTGAATTGCGTTGCCGCACAGCAGGACGACTTTGCGTGCATGCTGCAGCTTCCGCCTTCGCATGCGGCGTGTGCGTGCGATTTTGCGCAACAGGAATTGCCTTCGCCCTTGGCGCAACACGCGGCTGCCCAAGCCGAGGGGGCAACGGCAATTGCCGCGGCGACGATCGCGATACGAACGAAATGGAACATGTGCTACCTCCAAACCAACGCCCCAAACCGGGCGACAAATGCAGTATACGCTATTTTGTCAAGAGTTGTCCAGAAAAATTCTGGAATATCGGTGGGTAACTACAGAAAAATCGAGCGGGGACCGTCCATGAGCTCGAACAGGTCGTAGCCGAGGGGGCGCAGGAGGTGGTCGAGTCGCACGATGGGCAGTCCTAACACGTTTTGGAAACAGCCGTTATAGCTTGCCACCAGCAGGCTGCCCGGTCCGTCGACGGTGTAGGCACCGGCGCGGTCGGTGGGTTTAACGGCGTGGACGAAGTGTGCAATCTCCGGGTCTGTCAGGTCCCGAAAGGTCACGCCGGTAGTCTCGCTCCCTTCTATAAGGCGTCCATCGGGCCCGGCAATGGCGAGTCCGGTGATCACCTGGTGCGTGCGACCCGAGAGCTGGCGCAGCATGGCGCGGGCGTCGTCGAGGTCCTTGGGCTTGCTCAAGACTGAGCCGTCCAAGAAAACGAGGGTGTCCGCGGCGATGACGAGGGCTGGGGAGTCCAGCCGGGCGACGACATCGTCCCGTTTGCGTCGCGCGTTGGCGATGACAATGGCTTCCGGGGCCGCGCCCTCGTCGACTTCGTGCGCGTCACTGGGAATGACGTCGAATTCGAGCCCGAGTGCGGCCATCAAGGCCCGGCGGCGCGGCGATGCGGAGGCTAATACGATCCGCATTACTTGTCCGCGGGTTTGGCTGCGGGAGGCGTGTTCGTTTCCGGGAGCGTCTTGCCGCCCGCGCCGACGACTTCCTGCAGGTCTTCGTTGACGATGAGCGAGGTTCCTTCGGGAACGGTGAAGGTGACTGCCGCTGCCGCGTCCGGTTCGTTCAGCTTGTATCCCACGATCGTAATTGTGACTTCGCTGTCGTCCTGATTGAACGCGCGAATCTCGCAGGGCAGATAATCTTCCGCGCGCAGGTACAGGCGAATTTCGCGGAACGGTTGCGTTGACGGCTCATCTTCCGAAGATTCCGCTTCGGCTTTTGGCACCAGCTTCAGGACGCGCGCACCGCAGGTGCCGGGCACGGAATCCAGCAAGGTGACATTGTAGGTTTCCCGCAGGCGGCTTGGATCGTTGTCGAAAGCGATGAAGAATGCGTCCGCCTGCGCACTGCTTTCAACGTCGTAGACCTGCACCTGTTCCAGCTCTTCTTCATACTGATAGGCGCGCCGATCGCTGATCGCGTAGATGATTTTCGGATCGAAATACTCGAACAACAACTGCTTCGGTTTCGAGAAGGCGATGCGGCCTGTTGTGCTGATCGTTTCATCCGGCGAGATGTTTTTTTGTTCGAAGTGCGCCTGGACGGAGGCAATCTTCTCGCGTTTCGCGACGAACTCGGCGAAAAAATCATCCAGCGGCTCCGCGCAGGCAGCCTGCACGAAAAACAGGGCGGCAAGCGCCCCGATCATCGATTTACCGCGTTTCATCGTCATTCCGAACTTCTCCAGCTTCTGGCTCGACAGCTTCCTCGGGAATTTCAAGAGAATCCGCTTCGATTGCTTCCTCTTCTTGATCCGCGTTGTCGGCTTCCGGTTCCGCCCGCGCGTATGAAGCGTTCGAGATGCCCTCCAGGACCGAAGTGACCGGTTCCTCCGCGAACGCCATCGGGAAGTCATTCGCCGGGTTCACGCCAACTTCGAAGAAGCCGACGGGGATGGACGAGGTTTCCTCCGGCACGAGGCTATCGATGAGGCGCCGGTGGGTTTCGAGTATCGCGAGTATTTCCACGCGCAACCGCGACCGCTGGTTTTCGAGCAAATGAATGTCGCGCGCGAGCGTGGTTGGCAACTTGCCAGCCTCGGCTTGCGCCTGCGCGCGTTTCAGTTTTGCTTCTTCGACAATCACGTTCGCTTCGCGCCGCGCCACTTCGAGCATGTGATCGCCATGGTTCTGCGAGGACAGCAGGGAGTTGCGCAGGGTCTCTTCCATCTTTTCATACTCATCGATCGTGCGGCGCTGTTCGTCGTGCTTCTCGCGCAACTGCCGCACCTGGTTGATGAGACCCTCCAGCACATCGGCCACGCGCTCGATAAAGTCGTCCACCTGTTGCCGATCGTATCCGCCGAAGCGCGCGCGGGAGAACTGCTGGTTCAAAAGGTCGCTCGGGCTCAGCGTTACGTCTTCGCCCAACACCTCGGATACGATTCTGTCGTGTTTCATTCCATTCGCTCCAAACCAGACTGCGGCGCGCGCGCCGTATTCATTCGTCTTTCAGACGTCCTGTCAACACTTCCACCGGATCGAGTTCCCGCGTGACCGTGTATGACCAGAAGCCGATACCGCCCTGCGTTGTCTCATACCACTCGTCGTAGTTCTCTTCCACGTAGGTGGGCCAGCCGTCGTAGATCTCCGCGGTGATGTCCGCGAAGCCGGTAAACTCCGTCACACACCAGGACCAGCGTTTGCCGTCATTCAGGAGATCGCGGTTGAGGCCGGTGCATGCGTTGCACTTTTCGACCTGCGCGACGACGATGCGCGGCCCTTCCTGGTTTGGGTCTGCGATTATTGCGCGGGCGTATGCGATGTCGTCGGGGTCGGTAATTGGGAGGATGAACGAATCGCCGTGTTCGACCGATATCTCAGACACCAGGAAATAGACTGCATGGGGATCCAATCGCGCGCAGCCACTCGCGGCAACGAGCACGAGCGCTATCGCATTGAGAAACAAACGCATTTTCATTTTACTGTCCCAACTCCTTCGCCCTGGCAACCGCGGCGTTCACGCCAGAGGCAATAATCGATTCGATTCCGGACGCACGAAACGAATTCAATGCCGCTTCGGTGGTACCGCCTTTGGAAGTGACCCTTTCGCGCAGTGTCGCGGCGCTCTCGCCCGATTCACGCAGGAGAAGACCGGACCCCAGCAAGGTTTGCGTGGCGAGGCGCGTAGCCTGCGATTCGGTGAGTCCGTTTTGCATGGCCGCGCCCACCAGGCACTCTACCATATAGAAGAAATAGGCGGGACCGCTTCCACTCAACGCGGTGACCGCATCGATGAGCGACTCGTCCACCATTTCCACGACACCGATGGATTCAAAAATGGTGCGCGCGACTGCGGCGTCGTCCGGCGTGCAGTTGTGCGCCAGTGCGATTCCCGCGGCGCCTTCGCTCACCAGCGCCGGCGTATTCGGCATGACGCGGATGACACGAAAGTTTTCGCCGAGACGCTTTGTGATGAAGGAAATGGAAATGCCCGCGGCGATGGATATGAGCACGGTGCGCGGCGTCAGGCCAGGGGCGATCTGTTTTAGCGCGTCGTCCATTGATTGTGGTTTTACGGCGAGCACCAGCGCGTCGCACGCCGACGCCAACGATGCCGGATCCTTGTGTATCGTCGCGCCGAGATCGCGGGCCTGTTGTTGCTTGTCGGCGTCTATATCGAATATGGCGAGTTGGGCCGGTTTGATCACGCCTTTTTCGACCAGGCCCGCGGCGATGGCGCGGCCCATGTTTCCAAAACCCAGAAAGCCCAGCGTAGCGTCTAGCGTCACGATATTTGCGTCCTTTATTCGCACCAAGCAGGAGACTCCCGCACCCGCGCAAAGTGTAGCATAGCGCGGCCCATCCCGCGCGAGTGTATGCTCTCGGTGCTATACTTGGGCAAAACGAGAGGGACGTTGCATGAAAGCGGTTGAGATTCGTGATGCATTCGGGTTCGAGCATTTGGCGGTTGTGGATCGGCCTGACCCCGCGCCGGGGGCCGGTCAGGTGTTGGTGAAGGTGAAAGCGGTATCGCTGAACTACCGCGATTTGCTTACCATACAGGGATTCTACAATCCCAAGCAGCCCTTGCCGCTTGTGCCCTGCTCCGATGGCGCGGGCGAGGTTGTGGATATCGGCGAGGGTGTTACGCGCGTACAGATCGGCGATCGCGTCGCGGGCTGTTTTGCGCAAGGGTGGATTGCCGGCCCGCCTACGCGCGCGAAGTTGCTCAGCACGACGCTCGGCGGCCCCCTTGACGGGATGCTCAGCGAGTACGTTGTCCTGCGCGAAGACGGCGTCGTTCCGGTGCCACCGCATTTGAACGACGAAGAAGCGGCGACTTTGCCGTGCGCGGGGCTGACCGCATGGAGCGCGCTTGCGCGTCACGGGCAGTTGAAGCCTGGGGAAACGGTGCTCGCGCTGGGCACGGGCGGCGTATCCATTTTCGCGCTGCAGTTCGCACGGATGATGGGCGCGCAGGTGATCGTGACCTCGAGCAGCGACGAAAAACTCGAGCGGGCGAAAGAACTCGGCGCGGCGCATACGATCAACTACGCGAAGAACCCGCATTGGTCGAAACAGGTTCGCGAGATCACGGGCGGAGATGGTGTGGACCACATCATCGAAGTCGGCGGCACCGGCACGCTCACACAATCGATGCGCTGCGTGAAGATGGGCGGGACGATCAGTTTGATTGGGGTACTTTCCGGTCCGGAGGCGCCGCTGAACCTGACGCCGGTATTGATGCAAGACGTTCGCATACAGGGGGTCATCGTTGGCCACCGCGAATCCTTTGAAGACATGAATCGCGCCATTTCACTGCATGGTTTGAAACCGGTGATCGATAAGGCCTACCCCATGCGCGATATTTACAATGCTGTCGAGTTCATGGCGGCGGGAAAACACTTCGGCAAGGTGTGTGTGCGCGTTGCATAGGTATGCTGAGCGACAATCGAAGTCAGTAACTCAGCGTTTGCGGTATACCACCTCGACCACAAGATTTTCGTATGGGTTTAGTGGATGGCCGGGATTTGCAACGAATCTTTGCGTCTCGTATTCCAATTGCGACTGCAAATGCCGGAGCCGCGAGGCCCAATTTGCCATGTAGGGTCCCGAATTCCACCCAAACTTTGTTTTTGGCGCGGGCGGAATTGGAGGCGGCTTTCTGTCCGGGCGGCGTGGCGAGAGGTTTCCAATGATCCAGACGCGATTGCCCGAATCCAGCACTTCGGTCACTTTCGCAAGCAGCGGTTCCAGGGGATCCTCGCTCGCCTGCACCTGCTTGAAGAGGTCGTCGCGTTGCACGCGCATCTCCTTCATTGGCGGCAGCGTGACAACTTGCGCCGGCCCGTCGTAGTAGCGCGAAAAACTGGAGCACAGGTACCAAGGCGCCACCACGACAAGATCGTCCCGCCCGATTTTGCCGTTGAGTCCGGCGATGGCGAGATCCATGTTTGTCTGTCGTGTGTGTGCCTGTTCCCACGCCGTGTTGCCCGCAAGTAACGCGACCGTAAACGCCAAGGCAATACGCAGCCGACCGTCCCGTGATATCGAGGTGTTCAATACGTCGAGACAAACCCCGATCAAGGCGATCAGCGGAAGGAAGTAGCGGTTAAACAGGAAGATCTGCATCTGATGAAGGAAAAGCACGTAACTTACGATCGAGATTAGCATTACCAGCAACGCGTAAGTCTGGGCGCGGGTGCGCGCGTTGTCGTCGCTTTTTTCGCGATACCAGTTTACAAGCGGGCGAATGATCGCAAACATCAACACCAGCAGCCACAGCACGCTTACGACGATACTCGACCCACCAATGGCGTTCACCAGCGAACTTACGACTTTGCCCAGCGTAACGTCCACCTTGCTTTCGTCAGCCCATCGGTTTGCGTCTTGCAGGATGTATGCGTAAGGGAGTATCGAGAGCGCGGCGAGCACACCCGGCAGCAGGCACATGCCCGCTTCACGCCAGCGAGTGCGCACCAGCAGTGAAGAAGCGGAAAGGCAAACGGCCAAAACGAAGAATGCGTTGTTGAAAAAGGTTTGTACGCAGAGCACCGCAATCACGGATGCAGCCGCCAGGCAGCGATATCGCAGCGTTTCCACGAACCGCCACATGAACGCGAATAGCAGCGGTGCCAAGAGCATGGAGATTCCGTAGGGGCGGATGGAGTTCATGGTGGAAACGGCAAGTGGCGCGAACCCGATCAGGCTCAGCGAGATCACGGGGGAAGAGAGGCGAAACGAGCGCGCGCTGAACCACACCGAAAACGTGCCCAGTATGCCGATTACGAAGCCGAGGCACCGATACGCGAAATCGACGTCTCCGAAAAGAGCCTGCCACGCGCGAACCAACAGGAACGAGAGGAGCGGCTTGGCCTCCGCGACGATTGCCTGCCGCATTTCCGCCCAATTCGGCATGCCCGCGATGGCGACCGTGTTGGCTTCATCGCGCCAAAGGCCTCCGGCAAACCGCGCAAACTGAATGTGCAGCAGTACCAGAAAGAGCGTGAGCAGTACTGCGACGGCTCGTTCCAGGCGCAACTGATCGCGAAAGGCGCTGCCAAGAGA
>CALEZK010000370.1 GCA_937928585.1 uncultured bacterium
GTGGGTGGTCGCGGGCGAATTTGTTGGGCAGCCCAAGCGGCGCTGCACGCCGCAGTCTCCGCCGCGGCGGACACCAGCCTCTCCTTACTTAATAAGCCCGGCGCGTTGCAGTGGAATAGCAACCATCGCGAAGTCACGATTGGCAAAGTTCATTGACCGCCGAGACTCTGGGAGAACGGAGATAGTGCAAGCCATTTTGACCGCTGACGGAGCGTACAAACGCTGCGCGTACTGCAGTGATTCTTCCCTACGCCCCACGATCTCTTCATCAACTCAATGGGTCTCTCCGGTAGGGCGAGCTGCGCACATCGCCCTGCTTTAGCGCTAAATGTGCTCTGTGATCTACTGTTATCAACTGCAAGGTCAATAACTACGTCTAAGCGTGGAAGGCACCTCTTCCCAAAAGTTAAAAGTCTTCGCCGAACTACCTGGCCAGGGCAAGCTTCGTGCCCATAGCCTCTAAACAACATCGGTCATTTGGAGATAAGAGAGTCGTACTCCGCATGCGTACCAATCCAGTGCCAGCAAATCCCGTCGGAAGTTGGAAACCCAAGCGCACGGTAACCATTTCCAATTCGCACAGACCACTGATCTTCAATTCGCTTCAAATGAAGCGAGGGGTGAAACGGATTGGACTTCAGTAACCTGAAGTTTTTATCGGCCAAGGCTTGAATTTCCGAAGGTAGTTTCTCGTATTGTGACCAGAAGCGGGAAACCGCGTGATGAATCACAACTCGCGTGTCTTTCCTAGTCCGTACTCCTCTTTGGCTTCCGCGAGAAATGAATCCAAGCGACCGGACTTTGAGTCTTCCGCGATCTGTTGGTCCCAAACCTGTTCATCGTACTCTCGAAACCATTCTCTAAAGGCGGCGAAATCAGACGGTGACAAGCCCCGCACACGCAGCTCGATCTGTTCGAGTTCGCTCATCTGAACATTCCTTTTGTCGGGTTTTTACTCTTCCTCATTTTAACATGCCCCAGCCGGAATTTCGTTCCCACACAAAAAAAATGAGCGGCCCGTTGCCGGGCCGCCCATTGCTTCAGATACTATGCCGTCTGCCGTGTCAGTGCCCAGACGAACCGTCCAATTCGAGTGGTTTATAGCCACCCTTGGATTGGAAGTACACGATCAAGATGATGTAGCAAACGAGCATGAAGCAGGGGAAGATCGCCACAGTGCGCAGCGCGCCTTTGCTGGCCTGCATGCTCACTTCCTTGACGACACCCTGGTTCTCTTCGCTCTCGACCTTCAATTTTTCCTGATTGATGGACATGTAATCGCCGAAGATACTCGTCTTTTTGTCTACGACGAGGTTCGAGTGGAACGATGTCTTGTTTGCCTGGTCGTATGCGGCCAGGTTCTTGTCGATGGCGGTATCCTGAATCATGCCCAGGAATGGCGCACCCACAATACCCACGCTCAACATGCCCACGCCGGCGATGGTGTTGATCGTCATCGCGCCGCCTTTCGGGAAGCGCTCCGCAACGACGCCCAGCATCGTCGGCCAGAAAAAGGTCTTGCCGAAGGCGTACAACGTTGCCGCCAAGAGGATCATGATGCCCGTCGCGTAAGAGAGGGACACAAGACCCAACGCCGCGATTGCCGCGCTTACAGCCAGCAATCCCAACGGTGAAATCCGATGCACGATGGAACCCGCGGCGAAGCGCAGCACCATCATGATGAACGACGTGTACACCAGCACCCACGCCGCATTCAGCCCCAGCTTGCCCATCTCGCCTTCCATCAGCGGCGTGATCCAGCTATCGGTACCGAGTTCGGTGGTCGCCAGCGGCATCATGATCAATAGAAGGAAAATGAACAGCGGTGCGCCGAGTGATTTGGTGTATGCGCCATACAAACCGACGAGGACGGCGATGATAATCAAATTGAGATAGGGAATTGACATTGCGCCAAGGTTGAGGGCGCCCAGCATTCCGAAATCGACCCAACCTAGTCCCGTAAAGACGCGGCCCACTTCAAACGTCATCAAACTCACGATGATGAGTGCGCCGAGAATACCCACCTCTTTCAGCATGGCGAGGTAAGACACACCCGCGGAGACGCGTTCGTGCACCGGGAATTTGTGGCCGATCATCATGATGCCGTAGGCGATCGTTGGGATCAGCACCAGCGCCACCTTCCATTTCCAGTCGTCAATGCCGAATGCACCAAGGGCAATGGCCATCACACCACCGACTACAAGACCGCCCGGCCAACCCGCGTGCAGAATGTTGAGCCATTTGGTCTTCTCTTTCGAGAACATCGTGGCAACGACGGGATTGATTACCGCTTCAACCGAACCGTTGCCCAAAGCCATGATGAAAGTCGCGAGGTAAAGCGAGGAATAACCCGTGGCGAAGATGGTCATCACGCAGGAAACGACGTGGCACACGAACGCGAAGGCCATCGCGCGGCCATAACCGATTTTGTCGATGATGAGGCTAAACAGGACGATACTGATGGCAAATGGCCACAGCCCCGCGCCAAAAATCTCGCCTTGCTGGGTGGCGGAGAGATCAAACTCCTTGCCCAGATCGGTAATGATCATTGCGCGGACGATAAACCCGAACGCGGTCGCGATGAGCGACATGAAACAGGCCCAGAATAAACGCTTGTCTGCGGCCGTTTGGTCAGTGGCGGCTTGCGCACTCATGGTATCCCCTTCCCTCTCTGATTGTTGCGGCTGGGGCCCTTCCCAGCGTGATGCCCTCTGCCTGCGGGGGTACGTCGCGTGCCGCTAAACACAGGCATGCCCTACCCGTACGACATGATGTGATTGGCACCCAACCCCCGCTCCGCAGCGGTTCCGGGTGATACTACTCGGTTTGCGCGGGGCCGTCAAGGGATAATGGCGGGCCGGGATCACGTGGCATGGCGGACGAATGAATGACCAGGGGTGAATTGCGTGCTGTTAAGAAGCACGCAGCGCATCGTTGGCCAGCTAACCCGCATTTCGCACCGTATCAAGCTTTTTTAGGTCAGTTTGATGAGCATGAAGCGGTGCGAAATGCCGACGAGAAAACCCAGAGGTTCACTGGAGAGGACTTTTCACTCGCACGACGGGTCATCAGGAACTGCTTTTCGGGACCCCGTACCCTGGAGTATTCGCTTTGGTTATCGGATTCATGGACCGTGCGTGTGAAAAATCTGGAGGGGGCATTGCGTAAGTATTGCGAATGCGGTCGCACGGCACGAGCACAATTGGGATTGGAATCGCGTAACGACTAAAGCTGCCGGGAACCGTAGCGGCGTCCCGGCAGCTTCATTACAAACGAACTGAAAACTAAGGCAGAATCTCGGGCGCGGTCTCCGGCTCGTATTTCTTATGGCACGTGTTGCACGAAGCGATAATCGCCGTCACCTGCGCCTGCACGCCGGGGAAATCTTTCTTCGCGGCCGCATCGGAAAGCGCAATACCCGCCTTCTTCATCACCTCGGAAAGCTGGTCCCACTCTGGCGTTGCCTCGTGTTCGCCTTCGCGCATCATCGTTAAGACCGCGATCTCGGCAACCGCCATGCCCTTGTCCTGCAACACACGCCAACCCTTGGGCGTCGCCGGGGCCTCTTTCGACGCCTCCTTGATCTCATCCATCACCGGATCCGCAAAAACCGACATCAAGCGATGCGTATCCATCACCGGTGCGGTGCCGCCGGCCGGTGCCGCCGGTGCAGCTTCCTGCGCAAAAACGTGCGAAGACGAAACAACACCCAACGCGGCCACAACACACGCGCTCAACCCTACTATCCACTTCATCGAAACTTCCTCCGTTACAAAACGCCAATACAAGGCCCATACCCTAACCGGATACCCGCAAAGCCGTCAAATCGCCCCCACAAAGCGCCCCGCACCAAAAAAACCATGCGCCGAACCCGTGTTTCCCGCCCGGACGCTCTTCAAATCGAAAAAGGAGCGTTGGACTTGCTGCCAAGCTCCCGCGTTTGGTATCACACCCTTGAACCCGTCCTCCGCAGCCTTCCAACCTAAAGGCTGAAGGAGGTAAGCTCCGCTTTGCTCTTCACTCCTCGTGACCTACCACCACTCCCCGAAAAAACCGACCAACGAACAAAACAACGAATTGATCCAGCACTATCTCATACGCTTCTGCGACGGCGAAATCCCACTCGAAGCCTTCCTGATCGACACCCCTATCCGCACCCACGCCGAAACCATATTTAGTGAGGAACCGGTCAGCATTCCCAACCGAAAACCTGAAGACCATGGGGCAAATTGATAGCTACTTTATACAAAAAAGTACTTTACAACAATGCAATGTCGCGATAGAATGCGCGCGTCACACTCAATAGCGGCTCGTTCGGCAGGAGATTCTGCATGTTCCCACCCAGCATTCGCCGTCCCAAGCGCGTGAAGATGATCTTACCTGCGCTGACCGAGGCCACGGGGCCATTCTGGCGGCCGATTAAGTATTCGCTATTCCCGCCCTTGGGGTTGGCGACGCTCGCGGCATATTTGCCTGACGACACACAAATCGAACTACAGGACGAACACGTTGAACGCATTCGGCTCGATGACGAACCGGAGCTTGTAATCATTCAGGTGTATATCACGAATGCGTACCGGGCGTATGCGCTTGCGGATCATTATCGGGCTAAGGGCGCATATGTCTGCCTCGGCGGGTTGCATGTGACGTCACTGCCGGATGAAGCGGCAGCGCACGCCGACAGTATTTTTCTGGGGCCGGGAGAGGAAACCTTTCCCGCGTTTCTGCGCGACTTGGCGGAGGGTGCTCCGGCGCGGCGATATGAGAGCAGTGTGCGGACGTTGGAGACGTTGCCGCCGGTTCGGCGCGATTTAATCAAGCGGCATTTGTATCTGGTCCCAAATTCGATTGTGGTTTCACGGGGGTGTCCGCATCATTGCGACTTTTGTTACAAGGAGGCATTTTTCAAAGGGGGGCGATCCTTTTACACGCAGCGCGTAGACGATGCATTGTCGGAGATTGAGCGGTTGCCGGGGCGTCACCTTTATTTTTTGGACGATCATTTGTTGGGAAATGCGAAGTTTTCTGCGGTGCTGTTTGACGGCATGCGCGGGATGGGGCGATTGTTTCAGGGTGCGGCGACGGTCGACTCGATTCTGCGCGGGGATCTGATCGAGAAGGCGGCGGAGGCGGGACTGCGGAGTATTTTTGTTGGTTTTGAAACGTTAAGCGCGGCGAATCTGGAGCAGAGTCATAAGCGGCAAAATCTTGGGCGGGACTATCGTGCAGCGATTCGGCGGCTTGATGAACTTGGCATCATGATCAACGGTAGTTTTGTATTTGGATTTGATGGCGATGGTCCGGATGTTTTCTCGCGGACAGTGGATTGGGCGATTGAGAGCGGGATTACCACGGCGACATTTCACATCATGACTCCGTATCCGGACACCGCGCTATTTCGACGGATGGAAGCTGAGGGGCGCATTCGCACACGTAATTGGGACCTGTACGACACACGGCATGTGGTGTACGAGACGCGCGGGATGTCGGCGATGCAATTGAAGGATGGATACGACGGGGCGTATCGGAAGTTTTATGAGTGGGGCGCGATTGCGAAGGCGAGCATGAACCATGTGACGATGAAGCATCGCGCAAAACATTTTGCGTATGCGTCGGGTTGGAAAAAGTTTGAGCCATTGTGGGATTGGGTGATTCGTGCCCGCCGGTTGAACAACATGCGGCCGATGTTGGAGGCGGTGCTTTCAAAGGTTACGGCGGCAAAAGGATGTGATATTGGCACGGAAAAGGTGATGAGCCTGAGTAAGGCGAAGCGCCGGATATAGAGGAAGTCCACGCAAACGCGGAACTCCAAACCTGATTAGGCGGCATTTGTTTTTGAGGAGGTGGCCGTGTTCTTCGCCACCGCTAGCCAGTCCCAAGGGCGCTCATAGCGCAGTTCCCGCGGGGGGGTGACGGCCTGGCTTTGCCAGGTGTATTCGACGCGGCGGATGCGCCCGACGTGGAGGCCCACGCCGGTGAGGGCATCGCTCAGTTCCGTGCGCGCGTAGTGTTTTGTGGGCACGCCTTCGATCGACACGACGCCTTGCGTCGCGGTGTGTGATTCGTTTGCGGCGCGGTTTTTTTCCGCGGTGGCCTGTTCGGCTTTTGCGATTAGCGCGGCGGATTCCGCGGACGGCACGACCAGTATCAAGCGTCCATCCGGCTTCAGCATGGACGTCGCGGAACGCAACACGCCCAGCCATTCGCTGCGTTTTGGATGTATCGCGGTGTTCACGCACAGCACCACGTCGTATTGGCCTTTGGCAAACCGGGGCGCTGTTGCGGCCTGGTACAGGGACACTTTGCGCCGCCGCTGCATGCGCAGCCGGGCCAGTTCGATGCAGGCCTCGGAATGGTCGAACCCGTGCACTTCGTCAAACAGGCGCGCGAGACGCGGCAGGTAGTTTCCGATGCCGCACCCGAAATCCGCGACGGATTTCCCTGAGCGGGCGGCCCGCTCTAGTTCGGAGACGATGACGCGCCTTCGATCGTGTTTCAGGGTGTTGAAGATTTCCTGGCTCCACTTCGGCGCGACTTCGTCCCAGTAGCGGGTGTCCATATCCATGGCGGCAAGCTCCCGTGGTGTATCGGTCCGGTGTTTTCGGCATTACCGGCGGCATGACGCTCGACTGTCATGCCTTGACGAGGACCGAACAAGGTTCCAACGG
This sequence comes from uncultured bacterium, assembly GCA_937928585.1. Taxonomy (GTDB): domain Bacteria; phylum Hydrogenedentota; class Hydrogenedentia; order Hydrogenedentales; family SLHB01; genus JABWCD01. Next base: position 6,669 of record CALEZK010000370.1, read on the forward strand.
GTTAGTTATACGTCCTCGGGGGGCTTTATGTCAACTGATTTTAACATCAAAGCACAATATATTGTGCCAAGATTGAGCATAGTGGACAACAGGTTGTATACCAAGGGGGTCGGGTATATATCGCTTTTGCGCCTGTCGCGCACCAAGAATGCGGGGCGGTTTTCCGCTACTCCGCCAGGCGCTGGAGGAACTCCCACGAGTATATGCCGCTGCTGTGGCCGTCGGACCAGTGAAACGCGACGGCGTAGTTGCCCAGGGGCTGGATGGTCTGCGGGTGAATGTCTTTGGGTACGCGCTCGGGGTCGAGCAGGGGTTCGCCGGTATATTCGTCCACGCACATGGCGCAGGGGCAGGCGCAGCGCACGTGGTACGGATTCAGCGCGCTGGTCTTGCCGTTGCCCCAATCAATGTGGATAACGCCCTTTTTGAAATTCACCTCGGGCCGCGCCTGCGAATCCATTCTGCTTTTGCCGATGGCGCGGTGGGTGTTCTCGGCCAGTGCGCGGAAATGCGGGAGATCTTCGCCGGCGTTCGCGCGCGACAAGTCGGAGACCCCGGCGACGATGGGCAATTCCGCCAGCGTCGAGAGGCCGAATCGCTCTTGCAGCGTGCTGCGGCTGCGCCCGAACGGGTAGTGCACTTCGCTGCACTTGCCGCAGGTGAACGAACACATATTCTCAACCACGCCCAAAACGGGCACGGCGACCTTCTCGAACATCAGAATGCCGCGCGCGACGTCCACCAGCGACAAGGCCTGCGGCGTGGTGACGATGATCGCGCCATCGAGTGAAGCCTGCTGCACGATGGTGAGTTGGATGTCCCCCGTGCCGGGCGGCATGTCAATCACCAGATAGTCGAGCACGCCCCATTCCGTCTGCCGCAAAATCTGCGTGATGTAGCTCGACACAATCGGGCCCCGGAGCACAGCAGGCTGCTCGCCGATCAGGAATCCAAGCGACATGATCTTCAGGCCGTGTTGCTCCACCGGCTGCAGCTTATTGTCGATCATGGTCATTTCGGGATTGCGAATGTTAAACAGCGTAGGCACGGAAGGCCCGTAGACGTCCGCGTCCAGCAGCCCCACGCGCAGCCCTTCGCGCTGCATGGCGCGGGCCAGGTGCGCGGCGACCGTCGACTTGCCCACGCCCCCCTTGCAGGAAGACACGGCGATAATGGTGCCCACGGAACTGAGGGTATTGATTTCCGCGCCGGGCCGTGGCTTCCGCTCCATTGCGCCCATCGTCACCGTTACGCTGCTCACGCCGGGCAGCCCGCGCACCGCGCTTTCGCACTGCGTGCGAAACGTTTCTTTCACCGGGCAGGCGGGGGTCGTCAACTCCACGGTAAAGGACACGTTGCCCTTATCGATCTTGATGTTTTTCACGAACCCGAGCGAGACGATGTCGCGCCCGAGATCCGGATCGATGATGTGGCGCATGGAGTTTAAAACGGCGGTCTGATCGAGCATGAATCTTCCTTAACATGGCAAGAGAACACCGATGCGGTGCTCTCGATTAAAACAAACTGGGCCGGCATTCGTTCCCGGCCGTTCACCCGAATTTATCGCAAGACACTCTCTTTCTGTCTAACCCATCACCGGCTTCTCGAATTCCTGGCCGCAATAGAGACACTTCCAGTGTTTCGACGACGATACCCGCTCGCAGGTCGGGCACTTCAGGGCGACTTCCGTCATACGTCCATCGGCGACGCCGTCGCGGAGATCCAATTCGCGAATGCGGGCTTCGAGTTCCGCGTCTGTCACCTTCACCTTGTCGCGCAATAGTTCCCAAAGCGCCTGGTTCAGCAGCTTGAGGCGGCCCATCTCGTGTTCGAGGTCCCGCACCTTCATGCGTAGATCATCGCCCTTCGACGGATCGCGTACGCCTGGCAACGGCTCACCGCGGTCAAACATCCCATTCATCCAGATGGAACCCATCATGACCAGACCCTCCGAGTGATGCCCCTATGGTACCTTTCAAAAATCCTTCAGTAAACTCCCCGCGCCGCACGCTTGCACGACACGTTGCGCATGCTGCTGACGAACCCAAAAATCCACTTCAGGCCCGTCCTCGTGTTAAAGTGCCGCACAGTCATGCCCAACGAATCGACAGCAACATCAAGCGCACCCGCACGAGCCGATCAACGCGCGCGCAAGCGTAGCGCCATGGCGGTGTTGAATGCGCATGCCTACCGCGTTCCGTGGTGGCTTACCAACGGACATCTGCAAACCGTCTGGGCGCCTTTCTTTCGGCCCCGTATCCAAGTGCAGCGCACTGCCGAAAGGTTGGATACGCCGGACGGCGATTTTGTCATGATCCATACCGCCGAGGGCAAGCGCGACATGCCCGCGGTAATCATGCTGCACGGACTCGAAGGCAGCGCCAACTCAAAATACATTCTCGGCATGACCGAAAAACTCGCCGCACTCGGCTGGACCTCCATTACCTTGGAGTACCGCGGGTGCAGCGACGAAATGAACCTTGCCCCGCGCATGTACCATTCCGGCGAGACGACCGACCTTGCCATGCTCGCGACGCGCATTGCGCCGCGGTATGAACGCGTCTACCTCGCGGGCTTTTCCCTTGGCGGCAACGTCATCACGAAATGGCTTGGCGAATCGCCCGACGAAGTGCCGGAAAATGTAATCGCCGCGGCGGCCGTCTGCGCGCCGTTCGATCTCACCGTCGCGGGCCCGCACATCGATCGGCTGCTCGGCGGACTGTACGCTCGCCACTTTCTGCGCACGCTCCAGCGCAAGGCAATCGCGAAGGAACGGCAGTTTCCCGGGTGCATCGACGTCGAACGCGTGCGCGCCGCCAGGACGCTCCGCGATTTCGATAACGATGCCACGGCGGTCATGCACGGGTTCGACGGCGTCGATCATTACTACGGCACGCAGCGCTGCGGCCGTTACCTCGACGGGATTCGCGTGCCGATACTGCTTCTGAGTTCTGCAGACGACCCATTCAACCCCAGCATCACGCTACCGCGCGAAGAAGCCGACGCATCGGACTATCTGCACCCGCAGTTCACCGATCGCGGCGGTCACGTGGGCTTCGTATACGGCAGCCCGTTTGCGCAACGCTATTGGGCGGAGGAACAGATCGTGCGCTTTTTCGCGTGCTACAACGAAATGGCGGGTAAATCACAATGAGCGGAATCATTGCATGGGCAAAAGCAAAGCGCGCAAAGCTCGTGCGCCGGGTCATCAACGCATCCAAACGATTCATGGTCCTCGCGCAGTATCAATACATCAACTCCATTGATGAATCGGACAAACAGATTCGGCTCATGAACTACGGCTGGATCGATCCCGCGTCGCCCGGCCCACTCATGCCGCTCGATCCGGAAGATGAACAGGATCGCCATTCGCTGCAACTTTATCATCGCGTCGCCGCAGCGGTAGACCTGCGCGACAAGGACGTCCTGGAAATCGGATGCGGTCGCGGCGGCGGTGCCGTGTACATGATGAAGTATCTCGCGCCGCGCACGCTCGTCGGCCTCGACTTCTGCCCAAGCACCGTGAAGTTCTGCAACGAACAGTGGAATCTCCCCGGTCTTTCCTTTGCCCAGGGTTTCGCAGAGCGCCTGAAAGAGCAGGAGAAAGAATCATTCGATGCGGTCGTGAACGTTGAGTCGTCGCACTGCTATACCCACATGCTGGCATTCACGCGCAATGTAAGTCGCGTGCTTCGCCCTGGCGGTTATTTTTTGTTCACCGATTTTCGCCCCTCAACCCAAATCGAGGTCATGCGAGAATCCTTGCTGAAGCCCGGCTTCGAACTGATCGAGGAAGAAGATCTCACGCCCGGCATTCTCCTGGCCCTGGACGCCGAAGACGCGCGCAAGCGCGCGTTTATAGATGCGAAGGTCTCGGATCGGCGCCGCAGAATGTTTGAAATGTTTGCCGCGCTGAAGGGCTCCCCCATGTATGACGCCTTTGCCAATGGCAGCGCGCGCTATCTGCGGTTCACGCTTCGGAAACCGCTGTAGAAGCCGCTCGCGGCGGCTTGTTACAATATCGAAATCAGTGCAAAAAGCTGCGCGCGCAGCGGAGGTGCGTTTCAATGACTCGATTCTTGCGGATAGGATTGGCCGCGGCGTTTGCATGCACAGGCGTTCTCGCCGACGATGACGACGGCGTGATGGGCGTGTGGGAAGGAAACTTTACCAGCCCCGGCTGGGAAGCGCGCACCATCAAAGCAAAAATATGGGGCGTAAAAAAAGGCGCGTGGGACGGCAAATTCACCGTCTATGAAAATGACGCCGCAATCGGCGAAGGCACCCTCAGCGATCCAACAACCGACACAACCTTCGCGTTCACGGGTTCCGCCAACGTTTCAGGCGAATACTTTCTCTCCGCCACCGCGATCGAAGGGAAAATGTCGGGGCAAATCATCCCAGGCAAGGAATCCAAGAAAGGTAACATTCGTCCCGACAAAAAAGCCGGCGCGCCCATCGCATTCGAGATGACGCGCCAGCAGATCAAGCCGCCTACCCTCGGCGCGCCCGCGCCGGAAGGCGCCATCGTGCTCCTGAAAGACGGCAATCAGGATGCTTGGGTGACGCGGCCTGAAAAATGGAACCCCATTGCAAACGGCGGCTTCGAGGTTGCGAGTCCCGCAATTGTCACGAAACAGGAATTTGGCAGCGCAAAGATTCACATCGAATTCTGCACACCCTATATGCCGAACGAAGGCGTCGGCAGTCAGGCGCGCGGCAACAGCGGCGTATACGTGCAGGGCCGATA
>CALEZK010000371.1 GCA_937928585.1 uncultured bacterium
CCGACGTTTCTATCGGCGCGGCAGCCGTTGCTGATTATCGCGTTGAGAATCCGGCTGATTCCAAGCGCAAGAAGACAGGCAAGAAGATCGAGCTCTCCTTAGTCGAAAACCCCGACGTGCTCGGTCTGGTCGCGGCCGTAAAGAAGAGCGGACAGATTATCGTGGGCTTTGCAGCGGAAACCGACGACCTAATCGCGAACGCGCAAACAAAACTGAAGAAGAAACATCTCGATCTCATCGTCGCAAACGAAGTGAACACCAGCGAATCGGGCTTTGGCACCGACACTTCGCGGGCCACCCTCATCAGCGGCGACGGCAAAGTCGATGCGTTGCCCCTACTCACAAAAGCAGAAGTAGCAGAGCGAATTCTTGATCGCGTAGCCGCCCTCCGCGCGCGCTGATCGAAATCACCTCGAAAATGGAGCACGCCCCGCAGATGCAGTTTGTCCGAATAAAGGCAATCGACGATCCCCTCTTTCCGAAAATGCACGCGCTGATGCAAACCGTGTTTCCTCCCGAAGAAGTTCTCGACTTCGAGCTCTGGCGCGAACCACTGCAAGACAACGGTCTCCGCGTGTGCGTCGCGGTGCATGATGGCGAAGTCGTCGGCGCCACCGAATACCGCTACTATCCCGATATGAATGTCGCCATGACCGATTTCACCATCATCGGACGGGAAGGCCTCGGCATCGGGCGGTTTTTGTACCTCAATCGCGGCGCAGACCTGCGCGACTGGGCGAATCGCCACAACAAGACGCCGCTGGGCATGTTTGCTGAAATATACGATCCGTATCGCGCGCGGGATCACGCCTTTGGCGGCATAAAGCCGATGGATCCATTTGTCCGCCGCGAAGTGCTTTCGCACCTCGGTTACAAACGGCTCGACTTCCCTTATGTGCACCCATCGTGGACGAATACCGGCGACGCGGTGGGGGAGCTGGACCTTTGCTTCTTGCCGACGGATGACGCACAAACCCAGCTTCCCGCAACTCTCATCGCGGACTTCCTCACCGGCTACTACGCGATTCTCGCCAACAAACCCGCGCAATGGCACAGCATGGTCGAGGGCCTTCGCGGTAAAAGTACGATTCCGTTGTTGCCACTCTAGTCGGGGACGACTAGAATACGCCGGGTTCGCAAGGGGCAAAGCCCAACGGGGCATTCAAAAGGGCACAATGAAAGCGATCATCATCGGAGCGGGACGCGGCCAGCGGCTTATGCCGCACACGGCGGACGCGCCCAAATGTTTTGCGGAAGTGAAAGGGAAGCGGATTCTCGACTGGGGCATTGAGGCCCTGGCCGCTGCCGGACTTTACGACGTCGTATTCATCGGTGGCTATCGCATTGAGATGGTGCGCGAAGCCTATCCGCACTTCACGTTCTGCCACAACGCCGACTGGCCGAACAACAACATACTCGAATCGCTCATGCACGCCGCGGACCATATGGACGATGGGTTCGTATGCGCTTACAGCGACATACTCTATACGCCCGCGATCATCCGTGAGCTCGTGAAATCGCCCCACGACATGACGCTCGTCAGCGACACCGCCTGGCGCACCCGCTATACCCAGCGCACCGAACATCCCGAAGACGATGGCGAAAAGATCGCGGTAAACGGAAGCACCCGCGTCGCCACCATCAATCGCACCATGCCGTCCGAACATGCACACGGCGAATACATCGGCGTCGCCCGCTTTTCACCGCGTGGTGCGGCCGCGCTCCGCAAACACTACAACGACGCCCGCGAGAAACACGGCGACGGACCCTTTCAGGCGGCCAAGACTTTTCGCAAGGCGTACCTCATCGATCTTTTTCAACACATGATAGAAGCCGGCGAAGAATTTCATGCGGTGGCCACGCCCGGCGGCTACATGGAAATCGATACCAACCAGGACTTTCAGATCGCGCGCGCCGAGTGGCAGATTTAGAATTGCAGCCCAAGTAGCAATCACATAACCGAGGAAAACCAAAACGTCATGCTTCGCACAATTCCAACATTCGCCTCTGGTGTCGTCGGCAGCATGCCGCGTTCACAATTCGTCCGCGATCTGCTCGATCCACAGAAAGCACCGAAAGATCCCGCCGTCCTCGAACGCCACATCAATGCCGCGATCGACTACATCCTCGCGCTACAAGAAATGGCGGGACTCGACATCGTCTCCGATGGCGAATACCGCCGCCGCGCCTATATCGGCATCATTGCCGACGTCTGTGACGGATTCCTCCTCGAACGAAAGTTTGGTGTGTGGTGGCATTCCGTTGTCGCGCCGATCGCGCACACGCGCCCGGGACTTGCCGCAAAGGAAGCGGCCTATCTTCGTGCCCGCACCGATCGGCTGATCAAAGTGGCATTGCCCTCGCCGTACCTGCTCGGCCAGCGTATGTGGTCCGAAGAGAATTCCCGCGACGCATACCCCACGCGCGAAGCGTTCATGGAAGCCCTCGTTCCCGTCCTGCGCGCTGAACTCATTGCATTGCGCGATGCCGGCTGCGACATCGTCCAGTTCGATGATCCGCACCTTTGCCTCTTCGTCGACGAACGCGTCCGCTCCCAGTACGCCAACCCACAACGCGAGATCGATCTCTGCGTCGACATGTTAAACGCCATACTTGACGGCGTCACCGGCGTGCACACCGCCATCCATCTCTGCAGGAGAAACAAGGCCCGTTCGGGCTGGGTAGGAGAAGGGGGATACAGCCCAATTCTCGGTGCGCTCAAACGATTGCGCGTCGATCAGTTCGTCATGGAATTTACAATACCCGTCGCAGGCGAACTCACCGTCCTGAAAGAGCTGCCGGAGAACAGCAAGATTGGATTAGGCTGCGTAGATTGCCGCGGCGAAACGATCGACTCCGTCGAGACCATCGTCTCACGCGTCGAAAAGGCGTTGCATTACCTGCCTGCAAGCCGAATCCTGCTCAACCCCGACTGCGGCTTCGCCCCCGGCAACGCCGCTGAAATTCCGATTGACGAAGCCTACGCAAAGCTCTCGAACGAGGCTGAAGCCGCGCGCATTCTTCGGGAACGGTACGCATAGAAAGAAAAAGCTCGCCCAGACAGCTTACAGTTTGAAGAAAGATTCCCGATCGCGCGAGAGCGCAGAAACCCATCCCCCTTAGAAGGGGGATGGGAATACGAGCATTCCATTTAGCAGTCCGCGTTCGGGCAGGAGGCTTCAGATCCTTACCGCCGTTCAGCAACAGTTCTGCTGCATCGCGCTTGTCAGACTCGATCCACTCGCCACAACGCGACAAGCCCTACAACGCAGAGCACCGCGCTGGGCGCGATGCCGCGCAGAATGTACTCCTGCATCGAGCCCAGGCCGCCCGACTCCAACAAGATGCGCATAAAGTAATACCCGCCCAGCAACGCGAATCCAATGGCAAAGCTGTACGAGCGGCCGCTGCGCGGCGCGCGCACTGCCAGTGGCGCCGCAGCAAGGCTCACCGCCAAACATGCCATGGGAAGCGTAATGCGATCGCTGATCTCCGACCGCACGGCGCGCAAGTCTTCGGAATTATTCTTTGTCCGATACGCCTTGTACCGATCTTCCGACAGCTTTTCCTGCTTGAACAATTCCGCCAGCGCCATCGCGCGATGGCGCGCGGGCGGCGGGCGAAGCGCCGGCGAATTCAGGTCAACCGCCTGCTCGTCAAACAGGATCGGCATGATGCTGTCGCCTTCCTGCGGAATGATCTGATGGCCGTTGCGTAATACCAACCGTGTGCCCTCGCCGGACTCCACAAACTGCGCGGACTCCGCATAGAAGATCCAGTCGCGCCCCGTCTGTGGTTGCACCACAACAATATCGCTGAATGTCTTGCTTGCCACGTCGCGGCTCTTGAAGTACACCCGTATCCCGCCGAAATCGTTCATCACGCCAACCGGCAAGACGTCGAGCGTCAACCGCTGCGGCAGTTCGACGTACAGCAGCTGGTTTGCAAGCGCCATCGCGCGCGGTTGCACGCGTTCTTGCAGAAAAAAAGTGCCCACGCTCAACAGCAAACCAACCAACACCACGGGCACCACCAGAAGCTTCAATGGAATGCCGGCTGCTTTCATCGCGGTGATCTCGTTGTGCTGCGCAAGCCTGCCGAAGGCAAGCAGAATCCCCATCATGTACGCGAGCGGTACAAGATAGACCACCAGCGTGGGACTGAAGTAAAGGATCAGCCGCGCAATGTCCCACTCGCTGATAAACTCCAACGGCAGCGCGACGCGCCGCTCGCGCAGCTCGTTTGCAACGCCCACAAAGCCGATGATGAGCACTGCCAACAGAGCAGGCAAAAGTATTTCCCGCATTGAGTATCGGGTAAGCAACGTGAAGATTCTGCGCCGCGCAAACATGATTGGATGCAATGCTACCGTTAAATGCCAAGGGTTTAGGCGATAGTATACCGATATTCGGAAAATTTTGCGCTCCGCGAGGCTAAAGTAATCTCGCTCACCGCCGATATACCCAATGGCGTTTTAAGGGAACGTTCGACGGGGATGGGCCGCTCTCACTCGGCCCGGAGGCTATCACTATGGGCACAGGCGCACTGTCTTCATCACTTTCAACCGCATTCTTCAAGCAACCGCTGTCATTCGAACCACCAAATCTTTTCGGATCGAAATCTGAGCCGAATACCGCCGCGCTTTTCAACGCCGCGCCCGAAGCCTTGGCAAACTCCAATCTGCTCACGTCCGACCCCGCGCTTTCGCTCGACGACGAGTTCAACAGTGTCGTGTATCGATCCCAGGTGGACAAGGTCTCCCTGAGTCTTGCGTACAAAGAGGCAATGGCGCGCGCATCCAACGCCGAAGGCGATGGCGCCGTGTCTGCATCGGCGAAACAACTTACGTTTCAGTTCTACGCCGAATCGCGCGTCGAAGAACTTGCGCGCTTTTCCTCGCGCACCGCCGCTGTTGCCAACGGACTTGAGGAGAATCAACGCGCGACTTACACCGAAGCCAGTCGCCTGGTTGCGCAACGCTTCTCATTCTCGATGACCATTTCCGGCGCGGCTCTCGAAGGATTCAGTGGTGCATCGCAACAGCTGCAAGAAGCTGATGACGCCGGCGGCATCAACGAACTGCTGAAGCTTACAAACGACGCGCTCGGCAAGAGCGACGACATCCTCGACAAGATCTTTCAGCTGCTCGGCGATTTCTTCTCGAGCACCGAGGACGATTTCCAGACGCGCTTCCAGAAACTGTACGAAGGCATGCAGAACCTCGGACTTGCAGGAAACTCGACTCAAGGCGCCGGCACAACGTTCTCCGCCTCACGTTTTAGCATCCAGCTCGAGTTCAGCTTCGAGTCCGTCGAGATTGAGCAGGTTCAGCAATCCGATCCGATCGTTTTGGATCTTGATGACGACGGCATCGAGTTGAGCAGCTATAAGAATGGCGCGCAGTTCGACGTTCGCGGCGATGGCCGCACCGTCAAGTCTGCATTCGTCACAGGGGGCGACGCCTTCCTTGCAATCGACCGCAACGGAAACGGCAGGATCGACAATGGGCGCGAGCTTTTCGGCGATCAGAACGGCGCGAGGAATGGCTTTGAAGAATTGCGCAAGCTCGACAGCAACAGCGACGGCTTCATCGACGCCAACGATAAAGCCTTCGACAAACTGCTCCTTTTCCGCGACAACGGAAACGGCAAAACCGAAGCAGGCGAACTGCTCACCCTGGCGCAAGCGGGCATAAAACAAATTGATCTGCGCTATCAGGATGTAAATGAAACGACCAGTGGCGGCAACAAGCTCGCGCAACGCGCAGGCTACACCTACGAAGACGGACGCCGCGGCAAAGCCGCCGATGCGCTGCTGAACTTTACGGCCTGATGATCCCCGTTGACTTAGGCGGCCATTCTTAAGCTCAGACTCGTAGTCATCATCGTATTCGAGTTGTTTCGAACCCCAAAAGATGGCGCAGCAAAAAGCACCGAAGTGCCCGGACGGCAGGACAAGCATCTCCGCGAGCCGTCTTGATTCCCCGCCGTAACCAGAGAATAGACGTAGATCGAAGGCCCATTCTCGATACTCTGGGAAAAAGAAAGCAGCGCGGACCCGAATATGCTTTCGGGTCCGCGCTGGGCTTTAGATTTGCTTACGCAACCATTCCGTGCGGATCGATTACGTATTTCTTTGCTGCGCCCTTGTCGAAGTCTTTGTAGCCTTTCGGCGCATCGTTCAGGGAAATGATGGAGACGTTGGTTGCCTTGGCGATCTTAATCTTGTCGTAGAGAATCGCCTGCATCAGGTTGCGGTGGTATTTCATCACCGGGCACTGGCCCGTGGTGAAGCAATGCGACTTCGCCCAGCCCAGACCGATGCGGATACCGAGCATGCCAATCTTCGCATTCGCGTCGACGCCGCCCGGATCACCCGTCACATACAACCCCGGAATACCAATCGCACCACCGGCGCGCGTCACTTCCATCACGCTGTTCAGCACCGTTGCAGGCCGTTCCACGCCCGCATCGACGCCGTGCCCCCGCGCTTCGAAGCCGACGCAATCCACCGCGGCATCCACTTCCGGAATACCGATGATCTGCTCGATTTGTTCCGCAAGCGTTGCCTTCTTCTTGAGATCGATGGTCTCGCATCCGAAACTTTTCGCTTGCTTCAAGCGCTCCGGAATCATGTCGCCGACGATTACGCACGCCGCGCCCAAGAGATGACAGGACGCCGCGCACGCAAGGCCCACAGGCCCCGCGCCCGCAACGTATACAATCGATCCCGGGCCGACGCCCGCGGTGACCGCGCCGTGATAGCCGGTCGGGAAAATGTCGGAGAGCAACGTAAGATCTTTAATCTTCGCGAGTGCCTCGTCCTTGTCCGGAAACTTCAACAGGTTGAAGTCCGCGTACGGCACCATTACATACTCCGCCTGGCCGCCGATCCATCCGCCCATGTCGACGTATCCATACGCCGCGCCGGGTCGCGCCGGATTCACATTGAGGCAAATGCCCGTCTTGCCTTCCTTGCAGTTGCGGCAACGTCCGCACGCGATGTTGAACGGCACGGAACAAATGTCGCCCTTCTTGATAAACTCAACGTCGCGCCCGCACTCAACAACTTGCCCCGTGATTTCATGACCGAGGATCAGCCCCATCGGCGCGGTTGTGCGTCCGCGCACCATGTGCTGATCGCTTCCACAGATGTTTGTCGTCACCACTTTCAGGATGACGCCGTGATCGCACTTGCGTTTTCCCAGTTCGAGTTTTGGATAGGCGATCTTCTGAACTTCGACCACCCCCGGCTTGATATACGCTACTCCACGATTTCCCGGCATACCGATCTCTCCCCACAATGTTTAAGACCCGTTGACACCCAGACGTGATGTGCCCGCGAACGCGATTCAGTCACTGCGCACCGATACCAGCGATACACGGACAGCCCATGGGTTCATTATTCGGCAACGCGCGTGATTTGGCAACAGAAATACTTCGCGCAAGGCGAGGCGCTCGGCGCAGCGCGCCGGAGCGAGGAGAAGTGGGACAAAAAAATCAGGATGCTGTTACGTTGCAACGGTTGGTGGAGTACCTAGGCCGAGGGGGACGGCAACGCAACAGCATCCTAAGGCAAAGATTGATTAGCACTATGCCAAACTGACCCTCGGGGGACAATCGGGATCGTTCCCCATAATTATATCGGGGTTCTTCCCGATGTCTATGCCCCGCAACGACTTACCGAACGGTAGGTTGCGTCCGCCCGCAGCATTCCATCACCCCCATAACCAATGCTATCGAGTACAATTACGATACGAAGGGGAATTGCATGCACCGATCCCGACGCTCCCATAGAAAGTTCGGCTGGCCAGAATTCTGGTTCCTCGTTCTCGTCGCGTCCGTGATCGGTTCCGCCACGATCTGGTGGCAGCAGCATTTGCGCCCAAAGTGGCGCGAGACCGCCGGCGTCATACTCGAATGGCAAGGAAGTTCCGCCGGTGCCAACGCCAAAAAGGCGAACGTCACATACGAATACACGGTCGGTCTCACGAAGTACACCGGGAAATTCGATGGATTCTGGCCCGAGATGGGTACGCCCAACGCGATCGCGCGGGACCGCATCGGCGAGATGCCGAAGCCCGGCGCAAAGATCGTGGTCTATTACGATCCCAATGACGATTCGCGCAGCGACATCATGCCCCACGGCGCAAAGCCGTCGCCGCTGCTGCTGACCTTGAGCATCGCGCTAGCATGCGCCGTCGCGGGATACACGTTTGTCGTATATCCCGCGTGGCGCAAGTAAAGGCTACCAGTTGGCGCGAATAAACTTGCAGCCTTCCCGCGCAACATGCTCTTCGCTCGGCGCCATCTTGCGCCAGATGCACGTCGCCGCGGCAAGGTCCGGAAGGCACAATCCAAACGCTTCGATCATCAGCCAGCCGTCGTAGCCGATCTCCTTCAGCGTCGCAAAGTTCGTTTTGTAATCGACGTGGTCTTCACCGGGCGTCGCGCGATCATTCGCGGAGATATGCACGTGGTTGATGTGCTTCCCGCCCGCGCGAATCGCGTCCGCCACTTTTTTCTCTTCGATGTTCGCGTGGAAGGTGTCGTACAGGAAGCCGACATTGTCGCGCCCGACTGCCGCGCAGAAGGCGGCCGAGTCCGCCGTGCTATTGAGGAAATACGTTTCGAACCGGTTCAACGGCTCGACGGAAATCGGGATACCACTGCCTTTGGCATAATCCGCAAGTGCCTGGATGCCCGCCACGCACCAGTCCCATTCCTGCTGGGTGCGGCCTCGCCCCACGAGGCGACCAACCGGCGAGCACAGTGGACCCGCAAACACTTCCGCGCCGAGCGTCTGGCTCGCGTCGATGCAACCCTTGAAGAAATCGAGCGCCGCCTGGCGTTCGCCGGCGTTTTCGCCAATGAAATTGCAGCCCGGCGCAGGCACCGAAACCACCGTGCTGGCAAGCCCCTCGCCGGACAACACCCCGCGAAGCTCTTTCCAGTCCGATCCGTCCGTGCTGAACATCGGCAGTTCCACGCCGTCAAACCCGAACGATTTCAACTGCTTCAGCAGCGGGTAGTGTTCCTTGCCCACGGCACCAGTCCACAACAACAGATTCATTCCGACTTTCATGGCGATGTTCCCTCTTGCACGGTTGGATTCCGCGAAATCTAGCACATGCGCCGGGCATTTGCCACAATGCCCCCATGCGCAACATTGAACTCAAGGCGAGGCTCGACGCTCCCGATCGCGCGCCCGAGATCTGCGGTCGTTTGGGCGCAGCGCGCCAAGGAGCGATTCGGCAGACCGACACGTACTTTCCCGTCGCGCACGGTCGGCTCAAACTGCGGGAGAATCAGCCCGGCAACACCGAATTGATTCATTATCACCGCGATAACGCCAGCGGTGCGAAAGGCAGCGACTACAGAATCGTTCTCGCGTCGCCTGAAATGGGTAAACTCCTCGCGGATGCGCTTGGCGTGCTTGTTACGGTGCGGAAGGTCCGCGCGCTCTGGCTGTGGCACAACGTGCGCATCCATCTCGACACGGTGGAGGGACTCGGCAGTTTTCTCGAGTTCGAGGCCGTTCTGGGTGGCATGCATGATGATGCCGATGGCCATGCGAAGCTGCGTACGTTGAGCGATGCGTTCGGAATTGAGCAATCGGATTTGATCGCGGTGTCGTATAGCGATTTGTTGTTGGGTGGGCAGGGTTTGGGCGGGACAGCCACCTGCCAGGATATTCTTTTTTCTAGTTGATGAATTTTGGTTGGCAGGTGACAGTCCCGTTTGGGCGTGGTCTGATTCGTGGAATTTGGACACTCTTTCCGTCAATTTGTTACCCTCCGGTATTCCGAGGGGTGAGGGAGACCATTCTCGATGATTCGTTCCCGAATAATAGGCACCGGCCACTTTTTGCCGGAGCGCGTCGTCACCAACGCCGAGTTGGAGTCCATGTGCGAAACCACCGACGAGTGGATTCGCCAGCGCACGGGTATTGAACAGCGCCATTTTGCGCGCCCCGGCGATGGCGCGTCCGACATCGCCACGCCCGCCGTGCGCAATGCGATGGAATCGGCCGGCGTGACAGTCGACGATGTAGACCTGCTCCTGTGCAGCACCACCACGCCGGACTATGTGTTTCCCGCGACCGCGTGCGTGGTTGCGGATAACATTGGCCTGGGCACCAAGCCTGCTTTTGACATCAACGCGGCATGTTCCGGTTTCATGTACGGCCTTGCCACAGCGGACGCTTTCATTCGCAGCGGCGCATACAAGACCATCGTGCTCGTCGGTTCGGAACTCGCCAGCAACCGCGTGAATTTCAGCAAGCGCGACACCGCGGTTCTGTTTGGCGATGGCGCGGGCGCGGTTGTGATTCGGGCCGAAGACGGCGATAAAGGCGTGCTCACCACGCACCTCTGGGCCGACGGTTCCGGGCGCGAAGTGCTGTGGTTGCCCGCGGGCGGCTCGAAGATTCCCGTAACAAACCAGAATGTCGACGACGACATCAACACCATTCATATGAAAGGCAAAGACCTCTTCCGCCGCGCGGTGATCGAATTTGCCAACGCCGCGAAAGTCGCGCTCGATGCCGCAGGCATGACCTTCGACGACGTTAAACTGTTCATCCCGCACCAGGCCAACATTCGCATCATCGAAGCCGTTGCCGAACGGATGAACATTCCCGCGGATCGGTGCGTCGTGAACATTCAGAAAGTCGCGAACTGCACCGCCGGCTCAATCCCGCTCGCACTGTCGCAGGCAAACGATGAAGGCCGGGTCAACGAAGGCGATATCCTGCTGCTCGTGTCCTTCGGCGCCGGGCTTACGTGGGCCTCCGCGGTGGTGCGCTGGTAGGTTTTTAAGAAGCCTGGTTTGAACTGCTGTTCTTCCTAGCGCATTTCCCGAGCGGGCGAGCCCGTAAGTCGTTTGGTGCACAATGAAGCCGTTGGACCGCGTTCGCGGCTCGCGGGGACGCCCGCCCTACCAGGTAGTGCTCATCCTTAGTGGCGGTTTAGGTGTTGAGTCTTCGGCGTTGGGTGGCGGGTAGTAGATACCTCCGCTTCGCGTTCGGGATGACTCGTGCGGGAGAGCGATTGCGCGGAGCGGGAACTGGTATCACGTTACCCCAGTCCGTTGACGAGACCTTTCCTGCGTAGCATTTGACATGATCCCGCATGAACAGTAGGCTATACGGCTTAACCACGCTGGAGAGCCTTTATTTATGCACCCTTTTCGCACGCACACCTGTGGAGAACTGCGCCCGGATCAAGCCGGTTCGACCGTCAAACTGTCGGGCTGGGTCCACCGCAAACGCGACCACGGCGGCGTCATTTTCATTGACCTGCGCGACCACTACGGCATCACGCAGATCGTCGTCAATCCGGACAAGGATTTCTTTCAGGCGGCTGAGCAGTCCCGCGCGGAAAGCGTGGTGACGATCACCGGAAACGTCGTGAACCGCACACCGGAGACGGTCAACGCAAATCTCGCGACCGGCGCGATTGAAGTTGTGGCGGAAGCGTTTCACGTCGAGTCGATCGCGGACCAGACCCCGTTTCCCGTCAACCAGGAATTGGAGTATCCGGAGGAGACACGCCTTGCGTATCGTTTTCTCGATCTGCGGCGCGAACGCCTGCACCGCAACATCCTGCTGCGGTCGAAGACGGCGCAGCTCGTTCGCGCGCACCTGACTTCGCGCGGTTTCACCGAATACCATACGCCGATCCTTACCAGCTCCTCGCCGGAAGGGGCGCGTGACTACCTCGTGCCGAGCCGGTTGTATCCCGGTCACTTCTACGCGCTGCCGCAGGCGCCGCAGCAGTTCAAGCAATTGCTGATGATCAGCGGGTTTGACCGTTACTTCCAGATTGCGCCGTGTTTCCGCGACGAAGATTCCCGCGCGGACCGCAGCCCCGGCGAGTTTTATCAGATCGATATGGAGATGTCTTTTGTCACGCAGGACGATGTCTTCGCAGAAGTGGAAATGATGCTTGTGCGCGTGTTCAAAGAGTTGTCAGACAAAAAGATTCCGCACGAAGTTTTCCCGCGCATTCCCTATCGCGAATCCATGGAGAAGTACGGCACCGACAAGCCCGACATTCGATTCGGCCTGGAAATGGTCGATTGCACCGATATTTTCGGCGAGTGCGAATTAAAAGTGTTCAGCAACGCCATGAAATCCGGTGGCGCGATCAAAGTCATTTGCGCGAAGGGCGTGGCATCGCAACCGCGCAAGTTTTTCGATGATGCTGAAACCTTTGCCAAAGGCGAAGGCGCAAAAGGCCTCGCCTGGATCGCGTTGCGCGAAGGCGAATGGAAAGGCCCAATCGTCAAGTTCCTCAGCGAAACCGAGCGCGCCGAACTTGCCAAGCGCACCGGCGCAGTGGAAGGCGACGCACTGTTTTTCGGAGCCGGCGCGCGCGCGGAAACGAATGCCCTGCTCGGCAAAGTGCGCGGCTATCTCGGCAACGCACTTGGCCTGATCGACAACAGCATTGCCGCATTCTGCTGGATCGTTGATTTTCCCATGTTCGAATGGAACGAAGACGACAAGAAAGTCGACTTCTCGCACAACCCCTTCTCCATGCCGCAAGGCGGTATGGACGCGCTGCTCAACAAAGATCCGCTTGACGTGCTCGCGTATCAATACGACGTGGTGTGCAACGGCATCGAGTTGTCCTCCGGCGCAATCCGAAACCACCGTCCCGAGGTTATGCTCAAGGCATTCGAAATCGCGGGCTACACCGAAGAGGTGGTGAAGAACAAATTCCCCGCGCTGTGGAACGCATTCCACTACGGCGCGCCGCCGCACGGAGGCATCGCCCCCGGCTTCGACCGGATCGTCATGCTACTCGCCGACGAGCCGAACATCCGCGAAGTCATCGCCTTCCCGCTGAACCAGAAGGCGCAGGATCTGCTCATGGGCGCGCCGAACACAGTCATGCCCAAACAGCTTAAAGAACTTCACCTGGAAGTGAAGTACCCCGAGAAGCCGGTTTGAGCGGCAAGCTGCTAGCAAAATCATGCACTAGACACCACACGCAGTAGGCGAACGCGAAGGTGCCAGGCACTATGCTACGGTTTTAAGTGTGGAGCCGGGCATTAAGATAAACGAATCGTTCTTGAAGTATGTCATCCGCCGGGAAGTGGGCCGCGGCGGCATGGGTATTGTTTTCGAGGCATGGGACGAGGACCTGCACCGACAGGTCGCCTTGAAAGTCTTGCACCCCAGACTGCTCGTTAACAGTGCGCACGGGCATCGCATCGTCGCCGAGGCCCGCGCCGCGGCGTCTCTCCATCATCCTAACATTGTGCGGGTGCATACCCTGCTGGAACATCAGGGAATAACGGTTATCGACATGGAATATGTCGAAGGCCGCTCGCTCGAAGCGGTGCTCGCGACTGGGCCCCTCGGTCTCACGCGGACCATCAGTATCTTCACGCAGATCCTGCTCGCGCTCGACGCCTGTCACAAGAAGGGCATGGTCCACCTGGATCTGAAGCCGAGCAATATCCTGGTGACGCCGGAAGGACACGTATTTCTAACGGATTTCGGATTGTCGCAGGCAATCGCCGGACTAGAAAACCGTACAGAGCGTGAGGGCCTGTGGGGAACGCCTCGCTATGCGCCCCCGGAGTTGTGGAGCGGGGCGCGGCCAACTGCAACCTGGGATGTCTATAGCGCGGGTGTCGTTGTGTGCGAGTGCCTTCAGGGCCGTGGCCAGCACGCGTTGCCCATTGGCAACGCGGCAGATATGGAGCGATACGCCGAGCGTTTAGTGAACGCGATCACGGGTGTGTCCCCCGAACTATCGGCTTTGCTCGCGCGCATGCTTGCAAAAAAACCGGGGGACCGTCCCTCGAACGCAGGCGAAGCCCTGGGGTTGTTGCGCGTCACGCCAGAGTTTCAGCAAGCGGCACCCAAAACGGAGAATACTTCGTTGCCGAATGCGATTGGCGAGACCGTCCCCATCAAGCCCACGCCGCCGACCAATCGTAATCGGTGGAAAGTGATCGCGGCCGTGTTGGCCATCGTTGCTGCAATCTCCGCAGCGGTGTTCGCGCTAAACGAAAGGTCGCGTCCTGCGCTACCCGATCTCGAACAGAGGGGCCCGATGGCGATTTCCCAGGCAGGCAGTTCAAATCCCATGGCTCTCACGCTCGTCAAAAATGTGCTGTACTTCACCGCGGATACAGACAAAAGCGGCCGGGAACTCTGGGCCGCGACTGCACGTGGTCCGCACCGGGTAGCGGAGGGCCGGTCGTCGGACTTTACCCTTCCGCGCGCACTTTTTGCAGCTTCTGATCGCCTGTACTTCACCGCCGAATTGCCGCAACGCGGCGCAGAGCTTTTTCAAACCACGATGCTCGAGAGCGGCGAGTCGGTGGTTAGTCTTGTGCGGGACATCCTGCCGGGTCCAATGGGTAGCGACCCGGAATGCGTCGCCTTTCACTGGCCGATAACCTTGTTCTACGCGACGACACGACAGGAAGGCCGCGAACTCTGGACGACTTTCGGCACGGAACCGCAGACGGGAATTGCATCGGACCTGTTGGCCGGGCCCCAAGGATCCGCGCCGGATCGGCCGCGCGTCTCGACGGGGAAGAACCTTGCCTACATCGTGGCATTCACGCATCTGGCCACCGGTCTCGGGCTGTGTTACTACGATTTCGCCAACAACACCACGCATGTGATCTGTGACGTCAGCGAGGACGTGGGACTGTTAGGCGTAATTGATGAGCGACTGGTCTTCACCCAATCCGACGCAGAACACGGCAACGAGGTGTGGATAGCGGACGCGGCCAGTGGTGAAGTCCGGTTGTTGATGGACATTTCGCCGGGCGTCGATTCGTCGAACGCATCAAATTCTTGTGTGATCGGAAATCGCGTCTTATTTCAAGCCACGACGCCATCGACGGGCGCGGAATTGTGGATCACCGACGGCACGACCGACGGTACGCGCCTCCTACGCGATATTCGACCCGGCCCCGAGGGTAGCGCGCCGTATGCGCTGAAATCGAACGAACGGTTCGCGGCGATTCGCGCGGACGATGGCGTTCACGGAATGGAACTGTGGGCGAGCGATGGCACGGAGGAAGGGACCATGATGATTGCCGATGTATGCCCGGGCAACACGGGATCGAATCCATACAACAATATTCCACACGAGACTTTCATTGCGTTTAGCGCTAACGACGGCGTGCATGGCGAAGAACTTTGGCTTGCGCGATTTAAATCCGGACGGTGGTCCGCGGATATGGTAAAGGACATCGCGCCGGGTGCGGCGAATGCCGAACCCTATGAATTGATTTGGACCGATGAGACCCATGCATATTTTGTCGCAACTGACCCCGCAATTGGCAGGGAGCTATTTCAGTTGACTGTTCATATGGATCCCAGGAGCAGCAAAGTGACCGCGTTTGATCTCAGTCAAAACGCACCCGAACTGAAAAACGATACACCGTGAGCGACACCGCCAACAGTGCCGCGCTACGGCTGCGGGCGATCGCCGGGGAACTCGAAGGCCAGACCTGGCCACTCAATGAACACCTCTTTGTGATCGGCCGCGGCACCGGGTGCCACTTGCGGCTCGATGATGAACACGTTTCGCGCCGGCACTGCGAAATCAGGCTGGAGCACGGTGCCGCCGTGCTCTACGATCAGCAAAGCCGCAATTCCACCCTGCTCAATGGCCGCCCGGTATCGCAAAGCGTGTTGCGGCCCGGCGATGTCATTTCCATTTATGCGAATCGCTTTTACGTCGAACCGGACGAATCGCGCGAACCTGCCGGTGACGCGTCGCGCGCGCCCATCGATCCCACGCCGATCACCGCGCCCCTGAGCGAGGCCATACATCTGCGACACGAGTTCGACGCGGCACGTTATCTCGACAATCCCGGTTCCATCGAGGAATTGTTTGAGCTCTTCGCGTTGTCGCGCGACCTCGCCAAGATCGACACGCTCGAAGCCCTGCTCGCGGCGCTGGAAACGCACGTGCGCGCGCGGCTCGCGCCCGAGGCGTTCTGGCTTGCGTGGCACATCGCCGACGAAGACGATTTCGTGTTGTACTCGCCCGTGCCGACCACGGAGGTCGCAAAGACGCCGTATGAAGCGTTTCGTCAGGCGCGCGACGCCGCTGCGAGCGTATTGTTGCCCTACAACACACTTAGCGGTCCGCGCGAAGTATTGGCCGCGCCGCTGCTGCACGGCAGCCGGTGTTTTGCCGTCATTGCGATCGAGCGCGCGGGGTCCGTTGCGCCGCGCGGAGCGCAGGCACTGCAATACCTCGCGGGCGTAGCCGAAAGCGCAGGACCGCTCGTGCGCGCGGTTGAACGCCTCGAACAACTGCGTCGCGACGCGGGGTTGGACGCTCAGGACACCGGCGGCGGCGCCGTGCTGCTTGGCGATACGCCTGTAATGACCAATCTACGCGCGTCGCTGATTCGTGCCGCGCGCGGCAGTGGAAACGTTCTGTTGCTCGGCGAGACGGGCGTAGGCAAGGAACTTGCCGCGCGGTACGTACACGATCACAGCGCGCGCGCCGAAGGGCCCTACGTCGTGGTGAATTGCGCTGCAATCCCGGCCGGGCTGTTCGAGAGCGAAGTGTTCGGCCATACGGCAGGAGCATTCACCGGCGCGGCCCGCCCGAGGCGCGGGCTGTTTCAGATCGCGCACGGCGGCACCCTTTTTCTCGACGAGATCGGCGAACTCACGCCGGAGAATCAAGCGCGACTGCTCCGCGTCGTCGAAACGGGGACATTTCGTCCGCTGGGATCGAACGACGAGTTGCGCGTGAAGGTGCGCGTGATCGGCGCGTCAAACCGGCCCCTCCGCGAACCGGAATCGGGATTTCGCGCGGACCTCCTGCATCGTCTCGGTACTTTTATCGTCGAACTGCCGCCCCTGCGCGAGCATCGCGATGATGTGCCCGTGTTGGCGCGGCATTTTCTCTCGCGCTTCGCCGTGCACGCGCCGTCCCA
The DNA here is from genome assembly GCA_937928585.1 of uncultured bacterium. Classification (GTDB taxonomy): domain Bacteria; phylum Hydrogenedentota; class Hydrogenedentia; order Hydrogenedentales; family SLHB01; genus JABWCD01. The sequence continues at coordinate 16,938 of CALEZK010000371.1, forward strand.
TCTCGCGGGTTTTACGCAAGGCGCGCTCGGCTGGTTGCAAAGCCAGCAGTGGCCGGGCAACGTGCGCGAATTGCGTAACGCGATCGAACGCGCTTGCCAAACCGCCCACGGACCACTCATCACGCCGGAGGATCTTACCGGTTCCGTCGGACCCCTTCGCGCGCCGGTCGCCGAAGCGGATCGCCCCACGCTGGACGAATACGAGAAGCGGTATGTCGTGCGGGTGTATGAGGAGTGCGACGGCAATATCGCCGAAGCCGCGCGCATTCTCGGCGTGGCGCGCAGCACGCTTTACCATAAACTGGGTGTTTATGGCATTCGCGTGTAATGCGGGGAGGTTTATATCTGCCAGTCGTACTGATTCTATTCTCCTTCTTCTCTTAAATCTGTGTTATCTGCGCAATCTGCGGATGATTCCTCCCCCTCTTGGCATTCCAAAAACGCTACAGGTCGCTGTGTCGGTTTCCAAATTCACTACACTTTTCTGGCCGGGATATTGTTTCGCAGGGCCGGGTGTTTTCGCGGCTAACCTTTTGTAGCAAGCGCGTTTATCGCATGTCTTGATCCCTCCCCCCGCGGCACGGCACGCGCGTTGCTCCCTCCTCTGCTGGGGTATACAGGTGCCTTACAGTCGAAACCGATGTCGAAATCTTCCATGAAAGCGGTGCGGCGCTGGATTCATTTCGACTCAGACGACGCGTGATCGACACCCGAAAAGTAACGGTTGGGCGAACGAAGCAAGGCAGAGGTTGTGCAATGCAAAGTGTGCGTATCGGGCAAGGGGACAGATTCATGATTAGGCTAACGGGCTCCGCACCGCGCGGAAAAGGATGCGCGACACCGCATCCGGTGCGACACTCGTGGCGATGGCTTCAAAACTTGCTCGTGGCCGTGCCGATTTTTCGCGCATTGCAGTACGCACACGCCGCCGATGGCAACTTCGAATGGGTTATGCAATTCGGCGTATCGGATTGTTACGTTGTAGCGGTGGGGTGGAGCAAATAATTCGAGCATGCATTGCGGAATATCTTTTTATCACCCCCATTCTTCTGAAGACGGGGTGTCGTACTGATTCGAAGATGTTCGGCAATTGCTGACTAGCAAGGTATCGTTGAGTGTGCTGGAGTGGGAGCACTAAGAGCGCAGGGATTTGCGATAGTGAGATTTGGAAAAGTGGGTCGCTTAACTAAGGAGTTGTTCGATGAAGAGTCCTGTATTGCGAGTGCTGTCTTGTGTACTTATGGCCGCATTTTTCCCCATTGTCTCGGCCTTTTCCCAGCCTTCATATCAGATTGGTCCTCGCACCGACCTGTTGGATTCCAATTTCTATACAGGGACCGCTGGCGGTCGCGGCGCGTACTGGGGAACAATGAGCAACGCGGGTGACCGAATCGCATTCTACGGTGTCGACTACACCAGCGGTTTTACGACTGAAATGTATATCGTGACGCCTGGCGACCCCTCCAGCTGGGTAAAACTCACAACGGGTTTCCCGGAGATCCCTAATCGCTTGATATCGTGGACGCCGGATGATAGCGGCTTCTATGCCGGACCGTATTTTACGAATGCCACGACGGGCGCGGTAACCACGCCAACAGTATTTGGATACAACCCAGACGATTCCTCTTTAACGACCTTGCCTGCGGACAACTGGCTCGTAACACAAGTTGTTTCTTCCATTGTTGGTGAGCAAGTCGAGGTCGATTACATTCGGGTGGTCGGTACGCCATACCTGTATGAATTCAATACCGACGGCGACACGGAAGGCTGGCAAGCAACCGCGGGATATTCGAGCCTGGTTGTGGCGAGTGGAACTATGACCGGAGATATATCGACAAATGATCCCATACTGAGCTCCGTGACGTTCGGAGCGCCTATAGACGCTAGCGTCACGAATACAATCTCGATACGGATGCGCCCAAGCGTAAGGGCGTTCGGCGAGCTATACTGGATTACAAGCGCCGACCCTGCGGAGAACTCCTCGAAGCGGGTTCGATTTGACTCCGGCCCAGCCGGCAGCTTCAACGACATCACTATCGACCTGAGCACCCATCCGAATTGGACGGGCAATGTTACTGACCTACGCATCGATCTGGTGAGTTCGACCCGCGACTTGGTCGCCCTTCCAATCCTCGCGAACGGCCAAGAGGATACGGGAAGAAGCCCGGTAGCCATTACCAACATTGATGGTCCGGATCTGGTTGGAAACGTCGATTGGCAGGTCATCGCGCCAGACGGTTCCGCCCTCGCGTTCGTAGATTACGCTGGTAGTCAGGTCGCGGGAATTGCCGATCATGCCGACATCTATCTGATTGAAGATTTACAGGACATTCTCTCGGGGAGCCAGCCGGCAATAACAAGCTTGACCGACCCGCGCGTGAAAGAAATCCGAGTCGCGGAATCGCCCAACTTCGCGCACACGCCCACAATTTCGCAGGATGGCAGTCTCGTTCTGTACGGCGAAGATTTCAATAACCTCTTTCGCAATGACGATTTCTTTGCGACGCTCCAGATGGCGGACTTAAGCATTATGGTGTCAAATTCAGACGGAACCGGCTCGGACTTCCAAATCGTTGAACCCAATTCGCAGGCGGTTCCCACATCCACAAGAGGCGGCACAAGGATTCTGTTTACCGCTACCCAGTTGTCCCCCCTTGACTTTCACCTGTTTATTTCTACCTTGGAAGTCAGCACACCAGTCTCCGGTACGACTGTAGGAAATCCCGTGGACAACGACATCGTTACCACCGTCGATCAGGTGGCGGAAGACGGCTCGGGAACCGTGCTCGAGATCCCGAGCGGTACAACGATCGATTTCCCTGTCGGCGCACCCCAGGAAATAGTGGTCGAAACGCCCATCGATCCAGTGACTCCGGTGCAATTGCCCCCGGATGTTGATGCAATTCCAGTGGTGCGTGAGTTCGGACCAAGTGGAACGCAGTTTTCGCCTGCCATTACCGTAACCATCACCTATACCGACGCGGAAATCGTCGGACTAGACGAGGCAAATCTGGAACTCTATCTGTACAACACAGTCTCGGGAATCTTTGACATCCCGGTGGTTGTGACTGCGCGAGATTTGGTCAACAACACGCTTTCGTTTGAGACCGATCACTTCTCCACGTTCGGTATTGCCGGAAAGAACATGGCCGACTCCGATAACGACGGCCTGACTGACGACGATGAAACCAACGTGCATAACACGAATCCAAGTGTTCCGGACACCGATGGAGACGGACTATACGATGGTTGGGAAGTGACCTATTTGCTCGATCCATTGGATGATGGATCGGTGAACCCGGTAAACGGCCCGGATGATGACAGTGATGGAGATGGATACACCAACTTGCAGGAGTTCCTGCGCGGTGGAAATCCGTATGTCTTTGAAAACGCACTCCTTCCGGCTGCGGGTCTGGCAGGAATATTCGTAACCCTAGGCGCGATATGTGCCGTGATGATTCGGCTGCAGAGGCGCAGGAGTGTTGCAAATTAACTAGGCGTAACCAAGAAATCAAACATGGCGGACCCCGATCCACCGGGGAACGGGGTTCGCGCAAGCCGGAAATCGAACGGCTCCTTTATCGCTCCCTGACCTCCTCAGCAGCGGTGCCTGGCGCAGGTCGCGCCAGGCACCGCTGAATTAGTCGAGATGGGTGCTGGTCGACTCGACGATGAATCACTACGCTTTTGGGGAAGGTTAAAATGAAAACGTTGCACAAGATCGCCGCGATTACGCTGTTGTTCTGCCTAACGTCACCTGCATGGGCGCAGAAGGCGACGGGGTCCGTCATGGTCAGCATTACGCCGCAGGGCGCAATCGACGCGGGCGCGAAATGGCGCGTCGACGGCGGCACTTGGAAGACGAGCAACGCAACCGTCAATGGACTCTCCACCGGAGACCATGAAATTTCCTTCAAGAAGGTCACCGGCTGGAAAAAGCCGAAGAACAAGACCATCACCATCAACGCCAGCCAAACGAAAAACGTCACCGGCAAGTACAAAGACAAAACGACAACCCGAACGCCCCCCACGGCGGATTTTACGGCGGACATTGCCGATGGCGATGCAGGGCTCCTGGTTAATTTTTCCGACACATCCGTAGAGAATGGATCGCCGATTACAGGCTGGATGTGGAACTTTGGTGATCCAAATAGTCAGTCAGCCAACCAAAGCGAACTTCAAAACCCGAGCCATACCTATTCCGAACCGGGGCTCTATACCGTCTCGCTTACGTTGCAGTCCGCAGCGGGTAGCCATGCAGAAATAAAGCAGGATTTCATCCTCGTTCGCGTCCCGGAAACAAAGTTTCAAAGTGGAGACCGCGAGACTTTCGTTGATGGAACTGCCGTAGTTGGCCCTGCCGGCGGTACCGTTTCTGGTCCGCAGAACTCGCCAATCGAAGGTGTTGAAGTCTTCATTCCTGCGGGTGCCCTTGCCGAAGAGGTGACCGTTACGCTCGGATTTGATACAGGCGCGATTCCGACAACGCTGGGGGAGTCAAGTGTCGGGGCTTTGACGATAGATTTCGGCGGAAAAGAACTATTGGATGTGGTGTTCGTAAGCATCCCATTTCCAGAAGCAGGCACAGGAGTATTAGTAGCGTTTCGCGTGCAACTGCCAGACGGCACTCTCGAAGTTTGCCCGCTGACCTCCGAAGACGAATCCCTCCAAACGGCAACGTTCGCGACGACCTCGGGCGGCACATTTGCATGGGTGGTCTATGATCCGCTCTCGAAGCTGAAATCTGGGAATATCCAACCTTGGACCTCCGACAGCAAATTTCGGGCGAAGACCAACGGGCTTTCCACGGCCAACGTTTCGACCACGCTATTTCCAGGCGGCCGATGCTATGGATTTGTCTCTTTCGCGCAATGGTTTTTTCAGAACCGTCGTGGTGTTCAATTGAACACCTTCAATAATAACGTGCTCTTTCGCCACCCAACTGAGCCCGGCACCGAACCGAATAGACCTCACACCATTGTGTCCTCCCGGGCCATGAACTCCATTCGTCAAAGCGCGTACGACAAACTGTTCTTCAAGCTGATTGAAGTTGGCCCGAATGCCAAGTGGGCGGAATCAATGTGGTTGACGATGTTAGTGACTGGTCAGCCGCAAGTCATGGGGCTGTACAGGCCCGGCACGGACGAGGCCGTGCCGCCACATGCAGTGCTTGCGTATCAGGTCAGGTTGGATAATGGGGTCCCTGTCTTTTCCGTATACGACTCCAATTACCCCAATGAGGAAGACGTGACCGTACGGATTCTTATCGACCCACAGACCCAATTACCCAGTGGAAGCATTCTGCATTCGAAAAACCCTTTGTACCTGAAGGGTTGTCTCATGGCAACGCCTACGCTGCGGGAGTCATACGAGAATATAATGGCTGATTGGGACCGCAATTTCTTCCAAAATACGTATGCGACCATCACCGTAACGTCTCCGACGCAGTCTGGAAAACCGATCACGACTTCAGATGTCACGCTTGCAGGCTATGTCGTCAGTGGGCAGGTTCTGGCAACGGATTTGCGAGCAAGCGTAACGAACGATGATGGGCTTACAGGCCCACTGCCTATCGATATGCACCTGGAGGCTACCGGGAACCCGGCAACGACGGCGCGGTTTTCGGCTACCTTCGCGCAGTTGCAGCCGGGTATGAACAGGATTACGTTTCGGACAACCGGAAAGCTCTATCAGGGATTGTTAGCGGCAAATACTGGGTTGCTTTCGGAAATCGAACTGCCTGACAACTACTACCAAAAAACTTTCGATATCCCTGTTGCCCGGCACATCAAGTTGAACCAGTCATCGGTCAATCTCAATTCGGGTAACAATTACGCAGCGGGAATTGTCGTGGATTCTGTTGAGCCTGGATCTTCGTTCCCGCTGCGGTGGAAGGCCACTGCAAGCGATTCGCGCATAAGTGTGTCTCCGAAGAAATCGGATGGCACTACTGGAAACAGCACCAGTGTAACCATCTCCGCGACCAACACCAGCCAGCCATTCAATGGGTCCGTCACGTTCATTAATCTGGATAATCCGAACGACACACAGACGGTGAGTATGAGTGTTTCGGTGACGAACTCTAATGCCCCGACTTTGCAGTTGTTTCACGAAACTATCGCCTTAGGAACTTGTAACTCGGCGCCACTTGCACAGCAAGTGCGCGTTGAAGGTAGATGGATAGGTGCACAAACACTTCCGTTACGGTGGCGGGCCAGTTCGAGCGATGCCCGCGTCTCCATATCTCCCAGCAGCAACTCAGGTTTCCAAGATGTGATCGTGACAATTTCCGCTGTGAGCGCGACGGCGAACACACGGGCTACGATAACTTTTGAAAACCTGGATCGCGCAGACGATACGGAAGTCGTTCCGGTTTTAGTGGGTAATCCTTCAGCAACCGACGAAGAAATTCAGAAGAGAATCTGGGGTGTCTCTGGCGCCGGTTCTAGTTTCGGTATGCATAATTTGGAGCACCACAACTGGGAAACAAAAAGTACTCGGATCGAAGGTGAGCAAACCATAACCGAAATTTTTTCCGAGGTCTTGACTGTCAATTCTGCTGGCGTCTATTTCAGATGGCGACACCAGCAACTGTTCAGGGGTCCAAATGGTTTTTCGGCGGAAGCGACCACTACACATATTTATCGTTTCAGTGGGAGCGACGTTACGAGAGGCTGTGATGGCCACATAACTGGCGCGAATGGCTTCGCAGAGTTTTCGTTGGAGTACTCAGACGGAAGTCCCGAGACACATGAAGTGAGGCCTATATCGTGGAGCTCGCATTTAGCAAAATGACGCGTCCACTCTCAGATCGGTGCTCGAAAGTGCGAAGGCTTGCCCTACCGGAATTTGGTTGATTAATTTTGCCGGGCTCTTTTTTCGGGGACTAGACGATTTAGATTACGATTTGCGATTACGCGCACGAGCACGATAGGGCTGGCGCGGGGCTAAGT
>CALEZK010000372.1 GCA_937928585.1 uncultured bacterium
GATAATGCGTTCAGGTGCTGCTTCCTGCGCGCGGGCCGCATCAGTCGCGAGGGCTACGCCCGCGGCGCCCACGGCAACCCGATCCAAAAATTGTCGCCTGTTCAGTGTATGTGGCATGGAATGAGTCCTCCATAAAGTGTGTGTGTAGCCATGCGTGCCCGGCGCATTCGGTAAACGCGATGGGATTACGATAGTCTACGGCGTAGTCACCGTCAATTCCGCGTTCTTGGTGTATACTCTCGCGCATGAAAAAAATACGACGCCTAGTCCTGCTTGCACTCCTGCCATTCACCGTTCTCGCCGCGGACGAGTCGGGCGAGATTGCATTGCATCAAACCGCGCTTGACCTCACGACCAACGTAAGTCTTATGTGCGTTGCCGCGCACCCAGATGATGAAGATGGCGCTACGCTCGCCATGTATCGCAAGAAGTACGGAATGCGAACAATCGCGGTGATCGCCACGCGAGGCGAGGGCGGTCAAAACGAAATCGGCCCGGAACTCTACAATGATCTCGGCGTGATTCGCACAGATGAGATGATGCGCGCCTCGAAAGTTACCGGCGCCGACCTGCATTTCCTCGATCTTCCCGAGTTCGGCTTCTCGAAGTCTCCGGAAGAGACCTTTGCGATATGGGGACGAGAGGAAGCCGTGAAACGTCTGGTGCGCGTGATTCGGAAGACGCAACCCACCGTCATAATCTCAAACCATGGGACGCAAAAGGATCACGGTCATCACCAAGCCATCGGCATTGCCCTGCGCGACGCCTTTGACGCTTCGGGCGACGCAGCACGATTTCCGGAATTAGCGGAAGAAGGTCTTGCGCCGTGGCAACCGGCGAGACTCTATCTTCGCGCATGGCAGTCAACCCCCGGCGCGGCGCGTGTAGAGATTAACCAGATCGACGAAATGCGCGGGAAGACCTATGCGCAAATCGCCGCCGATGCCCTCGGCGAACATCAGTCTCAGGGCATGGGTTTTTTTATTAATCTTTATCTCAGCGGCACGATTGTTCCGGCATACACGCTCGAAAAAACGTCGGACGCATTCGCGCCACCGCTTCGCCTTCCTTCCGGCGAACCTGTTTTACTTGCCGGGCTTCCGGGAAATCGCGCCCCAGAACGCGTGCGCAAGCCGTCGCCGCGTGTCGCCATTAAGCAGGCAGCGCGCAGCGCGGAATCTGGACAAGCCGCGTTGTGGCGAATCGAGCGCGCGCACCGTTACGCTGCCCTTTCACACGGACTGCATTTCACTGCGAAGGCAAGCGACACGGAAGTTGTGCGCGGCCAACCCATCACGGTGAACGCAACGCTTACCGATTACGACAAGCTGGACGTCGAATCGGTCGATATCGCGCTCGAAGGCGAGCCGTGGTTCGGAGAACTACAGCATGAACCAGTATCAGTCGCGCTCGAACAAAACCGGTCGGCAACCGCGAAGTTCCAGGTGCTCGTCCCAGACGTTGCGCCCCATACAATGCCGGAAGGCGAGCACTTATTCGCGCCTCACTTCCGAGAACCACAATTCCATGTGATCGCGCGGGCGCGCATTCGGGGTGTTGCAACGCCAATCGAGCTTCGTTCTCCTGTTTCGTTGCGCATTGCGCCGCGCGTATCGGTGAAAGCGCTGAATGCACCGCTGCTCGTTCGCAAGGGACGCGATACGCAGACGGTTTTCGACTTGCTGGTTACAAATCATGGTCAGGATGCTGTGGAAGCCAAGGTCGCGTTTTCCGTCGCGCCGGGTTTCGTTCCAGAACAAACGATGTTGCCAGTTACGCTCGGCAAAGAAGGGGAGCAGCGCATCGTGCCCGTCAAAGCCACCATTGGCGACAACCTCGAGCCGCGAGACTATCTGCTCAATGCCGTCATTGATGGCGATGAACGCCCGTCATTCGGAGTCGCGCGCCTTGTAGATGTAAAAGTGCCGGAAGACATGCGCGTGGGCATTGTGCAAAGCTACGACAACACTTTCGCAAACGTGCTCGAGAAGCTGGGGGTGGCGCATGAACTAGTGAACTCGGAAGACTTCTCCGCGCCGCGATTGGATCGGTTCTCTGCAATCGTCATCGACATTCGCGCTTACCTGGTCCGGCCGGATCTCGCCGCAAACAACGCCGCAATTCTGGAATACGCGGCGCGCGGCGGAACCGTCCTCGTCATGTACCACAAAACGGAAGAATGGCGTTCTGACTTCGCGCCCTATCCAATAACCCTGTCCCGCAATCGCGTCACGCGAGAAGACGCGCCTATCAAACACCTAGCGCCACTCCATCCGATATTCAATCTGCCAAACCGTATCGTTGAAGCGGATTGGAAGGGATGGATTCAGGAAAGGGGACTCTACTTCCCGAGCGAATGGGACGAACGATACACGCCGCTAATCAGTTGTGCCGATCCAGGTGAAACAATTCCGCCTGGCGCGATGCTCGCTGCGCAACACGGAAACGGGCACTATGTCTATACCGCCCTCGTGCTATACCGGCAACTACGCGAATTGCACCCCGGCGCACTGCGCCTTTTCGTCAACATGCTCGCGCTTTGATCGCTATGCATAGTCAGGCGCGTTGTGCCGGCGCCACTTGATATTGCAGCCCACGCTCGGACGTTGCGGCGTGGCGACCGTCGCGCCAATCAGCAACGCGTCAATCGCCCCGCGTAAATCCTTTCCCGTAACTGGCAAGCCATTACCCGGCCTGCTGTCGTCGAGTTGGCCGCGATAGGCCAGTTTTCGGTTTGCGCCAAACAGAAAGAAGTCGGGGGTGCACGCCGCGGAATAGGCCTTGGCAACGTTCTGTGTCTCGTCATACAAATAGGGAAAGGAATAGCCCTGTGCGATCGCTTCCTCTTTCATGCGCTCCGGGCTGTCTGCCGGATGTGTCGAAATGTCGTTTGCGCTTATAGCCACAATGCCCAGAGGTTTACCCTTGTAATCGCGACCCAATCGCGCCAGTTCCGCGGCGACGTGCTTAACATAGGGGCAGTGATTGCAGATGAACATCACCAGCAACGCCTTCTGCTCCGCGAAATCGCGCAACGTGACGATCTTGCCGGTCACAGCGTCAGGCAACGAAAAATCGGGCGCCTTGGTGCCCAGCGGAATCATTTGCGATGGTGTAAGCGACATGGTCTCGCCCTTTCGTATGGAGTGCAAGAAAGTTATCGGAGAGAATAGATCGCGCTATTCGACTTCTCAACGAAAAAAGCATACGCGCCCGCGGGGCGGGGTGGCCGCCGCGGGCGCGCACGTGCGGAAGGGGGGAACGAGAAACTATTTCACTCGGGCGCGCGGAGCGCTTTTTTCCGCAGCCGCTGTTTTTTTTGTGGACTTCGAAAACGCTACATACTCTTCAACGCGTTCCAGCCACGTTGTTGTCAGTCGCAGTTCGATCGAGTCGCGAAGGCTTTCCAGCGGCGCGTAATCCAGCAGGTCGGCGGCTTCTTCATCGAACGGACGGAACCACTCAAAGTCCGTTGTCGTGCCTTTCGTCGCGGTACGAATCGCGGGCAGCGCGCTACCCGAGCGCATACGGGCCTTCGCGGCTTTTTTCAGCGTATTCGGATTCGTGCCGTACTCGTAAAGTTCCACCGGGCCATATATGCCCGTGCCAACATCAACCTCGTCGAAGTACAGGTCGGTACCCGATTGATAGTCGAGTAAGGCATCCAACCAGTCGAATGATCGGGCTTCTTCATAATCACTCGCACCGAAAACGCGCCCTTCAGAATATCCATCGTGATAACCGTCCGACCAACCACCATTGACAAACTCTAGGTGCTCGTCGAAATCCAGGAAGTCCAGGTAGTCGTCCCAATACGCGTTGTCATATCCTTCACTGAATCCAATCACGAATGCATACTGATAATCGACGAAATAACCGTCGTTGTACGCGTACCAAACGCCGTCCCAATATCCGGCGTCGTACGATCCGTCATCAATAAACGGAATGTCGCTGTCGTCGTAATACGCCGGATCCACATCAATGGTGTCCCAGCCGTCAAAGTATCCATCCCAATAAAAATCGTCCCGAAGAAAGCCGGCCGCATAGCCGACATCGTAATCCGTGTCTCCCGTCGGTCCGCCCGGCGGACAGGCCGTACCAAGGAATACCAGCACTGCCAGGGCGAGTGCGCGGATGGATGGTTTGATGTTCATG
>CALEZK010000373.1 GCA_937928585.1 uncultured bacterium
CGGAAGGGACTTAGCGGCCCGACCATATACTGTTGGGCAAACGGCGTGTTCCATGTTTTGCCGAAGAGGTCTTCGAGCAGGAACGTGTAGAACCAGAGACCCGCCAAAACGCCCGCCTGATAGGTAAACACCGCGAGGAAGAGCATTCGAAAGTATCGATTACGAAAGGCATACCCGATCGCGCGAAACAAGCCTTTGATATGCGCGGCAATAACGTTGCGATGCTCGGCACGATGACGGGCCATGGCATCGCGCTGTTCACGCGAAACCGGAGGCTCTTTGACAAAAAGCACCAGCAACCAGTAACAAACTACCATGACGATAGAGCTAAGGATTGCGAATTCCTGAAAACCGGAAACCTCATCACCGCGCCACGTCGTGTACGCGCGCACAGAGCCGCCAAAGGTCGTGCCAAGATATGTGCCCACCTGCATCCATGAAACGAGCGTTGTGCGCGCGCGATACTCCTTCGCCAATTCAGGGATGAGGGCGTTATAGGGAATCACGGTCATGGTGAGACCAAACGAGTAAACGACGTGCATGAAGGTGAGATATGCAAATACGCCAGGCCGCGAGAGGCCTGCCGGGGTATAAAACATGCCAATAACGCCCGCCGCATAAAGCACGGCGCCGATGGCGATGTACGGCATGCGCCTGCCGAAGCGGCTTTCGGTCCTGTCGGATAGATAACCCATGACGGGATCCAGAACGGCGTCAAACGACGTCGTCAGAAACCGCACCGTGCCTATGATGGTCGCGTCGTAACCGAGATACTTGGTGAGATAGACTTGGAGCTGCACGTAGACCGTGCCGGGTCCCGCAGCGCCAAGCGTGCCGAGGCTGAAGAGCGCCTGTTGCCATGCGGACAGTGTGCTGCGTCTCGGGGAGCCGGCCAATGGTCTACCTCCGGCGATAGTCTTGTGGATTCGGAAGAGAATCTCAACATGGGAGAATTGGCACATGAAGCGCAGGTGTCTCGCACTATTGATCGTTGCGCTCGCACTGCAATCGCAGGCCGAAAACCGTGTTGTTGAAATCGCACGCGGAGAATCCTGGGTGAGTCCGTATTGGGGATACTCAACGCCGAAAATTGTCTGTGACGGAAACGCGTACTACACGGCGGGGCTCTGGGGTGACACCCCGGAGACTTCGCACGGTGTCGTTTACAAATTAACCGGCAGCGCTTGGCAGGCTGGCGCGAAACTGCCGAATATTTACCAACCGGCCACACTGCTGCTCGATTCCGGAGGCAAGCTCATCGTTCTTTACAATATGGAGAACAAGCCCGTCGTCGTGCTCCGGAGCAACGCTCCGGGAGATATCAATTCGTTTGAAACTTTGCCAGCGCCACCGGACATGGTGAACGGTTATTACCTCGGCGCAGCCATTCAGAACGATGTCGTGTTTCTTGCGTACGCGTCGATCCCAAGTTATTCGATGTATCTCTCGCGGCTCGATTTGAAATCAGGAAGCTGGTCACCCGCGATACTGTTGAGTCAAGGGCAAGTCGAGACGAAACCGAAGACTGCGTGGACCTATCCCATCCTGTATCCCGATGCGCAAGGCCTGCATTTTGTCGCGTCGAGTTGCCCGGACGGCGGAGACGGCAATACATATAACAAGGTTTGGTACCTATTCATCCCGCATGGGAACGATAAACCCAGCATCGAAGAGCTGGTTGCCGAATCGCCGCTGGGATACAACGCATACGCGACAGATTTGATTGTGGACATCGACGGCAACCCTCATGTGGTCCACATGTGGAACGCGCCAAAATACGGCGAGCCGTTGCCGGAGTCGGCCGCAAAAACTGGCATGTACATCTCAAGACGCAACAAGAATTCTGGTGCATGGACTCCGCACTACCTCTCCCCCATCTGTATCGCAGGCTTCTGGCGACACGATGACGCATTGTCAGTGATCAATCAGGAAGATGGAGGTTTGGTGTCGCGAACATGGCAGCGGGAGAACACTACGTGGTCGCCCCCTTCAACCTTGCTTTCAAAGGAGGATTGTTTGACGCCACCATCATTCATGGACGTACTGAGCGCGGCAAGCGGAAGTACCCTGGCTGGCGGAATTGCGCTGGTCACAGACGGAATTCTTGAATCCCCGTCGCGAATCGTCTGGTCACTCTTGCCGGATTAAGCGCGCACGTGGTCGGACTGTGCGAACCACGCGTACGTATCTTCGATTGTCGTTTCCAAAGAACGCGGCGCATAGCCCAACTCGCGCGCGGCCTTTTCGTGGGACACATTCTGATGGTGCGTTACCGCGCGCAGAGATTCGCGCGTAAACTTGGGTGGCGCGCCCGTGATTAAACGTCCCATCGCGGCAAACGGCAATCCGCATTTGGCCAGCCATACCGGTGTCGCGAAACGAGGCGCAGGGGTGCCCGTAACGCGCTCGGCGATGCGCGCCACTTCCACAAGCGATGCATAGTTGCCCGCGAGCAGATAACGCTCGCCAGATCTTCCCAAACGTGCAGCCGCTTCCGCGCCGATACTGACGTCGCGGCAATCAACCCAGTTGAATCCGCCCCGCACCAAGGCGGGCATGCGACCAGCGCGCAGATCCAGCAACACCCTGCCCATGGGCGAAGGCTTGAAGTCGTGCGGACCAATCGCCGCGGTTGGATTCACGATAACAACTTCGAGCCCCCGATCGATGCCCTTGAGCGCTTCCTGCTCCCCGGCAACCTTGGAACGATCATAAATGGGCAGGTCGGGCCCTTCGGCCAAAGCGCGCGACTCAGTTATCGGCTTATTCGCGGGATGCGATGCAAAGGCATGGATGGAACTGTAATAAACCAGCCGCTTCACACCGCGCGCAATGCATGCATCCACGACATTCTTCGTGCCTTCGACATTGGTACGCCAGACAATGCCGTCCGGATCGCCGCCAATACTCACGACGCCGGCGACATGAAAGACGAATTTCGCGTTGGCGAATGCCGCGCCGAGAAGGTCAGGTTCAAAGAGGCTGCCATGGACACGATCGCACGTGATGCCCTTCAGGGCGCGCGCGTCGCGCTGCACAAGGGTGCCGACTGAATAACCGGAATCTACGAGGTGGCGAAGGAGATTCGCCCCAAGATGGCCCGATGCGCCCGTGAGTGCTACCCGCGTCATTTTCCGATCTAGGAGATTGACTGCGGTATACGATGCCCGACCAACGCACGCACCGCCGATGCAATGCTCTCCGGATCCAAGCCGATTTCGGCGAGTTGTTCCTCGCGGGTGGCATGGTCGAGAAAGCGATCGGGAAAGCCGAGGCGTTTGATTTTCAAGTCATCGAGCATGCCGTTGTCGGCAAAATGCTCGATGATCGCCGCGCCAAATCCGCCCGGAAGCGTGTTCTCTTCCACCGTAATCATTGGCATATGGCGCAACCGCTCCATCAGCGCGGTATCCAAAGGCTTTATCCAGCGGGCATCCACGACACCGACGGAATACCCCTCTTGCTGCATCGCCTGCGCAACGGCAAGGCAGGTACCCACAACAGGCCCAATGGCGACTATCGTCGCGTCCGTACCCTCGCGCAGGATTTCACCGCGCGTAATATCGCGGCCCTCCGCCGCGCCAATGGTCGGCGCCTTGCTTCGCGCATAGCGAATTGCTGTAGCGCCTGGTTCGGCCAGCGCCCAATGCAACATCGCGCGCAGGTCGGCATCGTCACGCGGCGCGCACACCTTTATCGATGGCACGAGCCGCAAGAACGAGATGTCGAATGCACCCTGCTGCGTTGGGCTGTCTTCCCCCACAGCCCCCGCCCGATCGATCGCAAACACCACCGGCAAGTTTTGCAAACAAACGTCATGTATGAGCTGGTCATACCCCCGCTGAAGGAACGTCGAATATATCGCGCACACCGGCTTGAGGCCCTGCGTGGCCAAACCGGCGCCGAAGGTCACGGCATGCTGCTCGCAGATTCCCACATCGAACATGCGATCCGGAAATTCCTTTTCGAACTTTGACAGGCCGGTGCCCGTGGGCATTGCTGCGGTAATTGCAACCACCCGGGGATCCTTGTGGGCGGCCTCGATAAGCGCGTCCGCGAATACGTTGGTAAAGGTTGGTGCTGATGCGCCGCTAGATGCCTCAAACTTTCCAGTCTGTACATCAAACGCCTGCACGCCGTGATAAGTCAGTGGATCTTCTTCGGCGTAGCTGTAGCCCTTGCCCTTTTTCGTAACAACGTGGAAGAAGACGGGACCATGACCGCGCTTCAGATTGGTCAAGCAGTCTACCAGGGTTTCCATGTCATGCCCGTCAATGGGGCCGAAGTAGCGGAATCCGAATGCCTCGAACATGGTGCCGGGCATAAGAAAACCCTTCACCGAATGCTCGAGGCGTTCCGCCGCCTTGGTAAGTTGCTGCGGCAGCATGCGCTCCATGAAGCTATGCAGGTCGCCGCGCGCACGCGAGTAGAGACCGCCGGTGATCAACTTGTTGAAGTAAGCGGAGATCGCGCCTACGTTCTTCGAAATCGACATGTTGTTGTCATTGAGGATGACAATCAGGTCTTTGTTCAGATGGCCGGCGTTGCTCATCGCTTCGAAGGCCATGCCGGCGGTAATCGCGCCATCCCCGATGACTGCGATGCCGCGGCCTTCCTGCTGCGTCAGGTTGCGGGCCACCGCCATGCCCAGCGC
>CALEZK010000374.1 GCA_937928585.1 uncultured bacterium
ACCATGACCATCGCCTTCGATCACGTCGCGATCGGCACGCAATACGCTTCTTACGTCATCACACCGGAACTATTCGCAAAAGAGATTGCGCCCGCGCGCACCTTCGGGTTCCTGCGCGATGCGAAGATGCTCCAAGAACAGGGACTCATCCGCGGCGTTAGCCTGGAAAATGCCGTCGCGATTGGCGATGAATCCATCCTCAACGAAGAGTTACGCTTCCCCGACGAGTTTGTTCGGCATAAGATTCTCGATCTTCTCGGCGACATGTATCTGCTTGGCCGGCCCGTGCGTGGACACGTCATCGGTGTGAAGTCCGGTCACGCTTCTCATGTAAAGTTTTCGCAGGAAGTTAAGAAGAGCCTGACCAACGGCCGCGCGAAGCACAATGGCCGCGTGCCCGTCACCAAGCAACCGACCATACTCGACGTGAACATGATCATGAAGGTGCTGCCGCACCGGTTCCCATTCCTGCTGGTCGATCGCATCCTGTCATTCGTGCCCTTCGAGCGCGTGGTCGGCATCAAGAACGTGACGGTCAATGAACCGTTTTTCCAGGGGCATTGGCCTTCCATGCCCGTGATGCCGGGCGTTCTCATCATTGAAAGCATGGCCCAGGTGAGTTCAGTTCTGATTTTCCACGAAAGCGGCGTAGATCCCGGTAAAGTAGCCATCTTCCTCGGCATAGACCGCGCCAAGTTCCGGCGCACGGTAGTCCCCGGTGATCAACTCGTCATTGAAGCTGAGATGCTCCAGATCCGTCGCAACGCATGCCGCGTCCGCGCGATAGCAAAATGCGACGACCACATCGTCGCCGAAGCGGAAATGATGTTCGGCCTGATGGACTCTCCAAAAACGGAAACCCCGGCCCGGTAGAATTTTTCTATGTCAGCAGACGTATGATCGCCATAGGGCGATTTGCGCGAAGCGCCGGTTTTTCACTTCTCAACTACTTCTCGAAAAAGGAATTGTCTCGTCACGCTTGGTGAGGGAATGTAAAGCGGCGCTGCACGCCGCACTCTCCGCCGCGGCGGACGCTACGCGCAGGTTGTTTTAGTCGCTTATCGACATTGTCGGCTATGGCGGAGGTGATGTCGTTATTTTAGGCATTGGTCTGGCTCATGGAAGCCTTGATGTACTTGATGGATGAAGTATTTCATTCCGCGCCATTGCAAGGATGCGACAACCACATCGTGCGAAGCTCTATCACCAGAAGCCGACCTGCGCGTAGCGCCGTTTTCCCTCCTCACCAATCCGCATCCACCTCAAATTCATCGTCGATCTTTACTGCGTCCCAGCGAAAGCGGTAGATGGTTCTGATTTGCGCCAAAGGCGCAGTGCGCTCAAACCAGCCTGCTGAACACCACGGATACTGGTTCGCAACCGCGACAAGTCCATGCTTCACCGCGTTGTGATGCACATAATTTAGTCGGGCGAGATATGATTTCTCGAACGTTAGTTGCGTATCGCGGTAATTGAACCACACCCGCCGACCCTCTTCTCGATCAACGCGGTTCAGCCAAACTGCGGTTTTTGTATGAAGGTCACTCAGCATGGTAACCAGACTGGTAGCATCCGCCTTATCGCTCGGCGAGTGTCCTACGAAATGATAGTGGTTGGAGAAGATTGCCCATGCTTCTAGCCGCCATCCATACTCGTGTGAGAGTTTGAGAAGGCCGCGCTGCAGCACCGCAAGCCGATCCGCGCTTCGAAAGAAATGTTGTTTCTCGTAGGTAGCTGCGGTCACAAAGTATGTGCCTGATTCGGAAAGACGATGGAGCGGGGCATGCGGCCACGGAATTGTCTCGTCATGCATGGTGAGGTGTTGCAATGCGGCGCTGCACGCCGCACGCTCCGCCACGGCGGACGCTTCGCGCCGGTCGCTTTAGTAGTTTCTGGGCAGCGCGGGGCATAAGTTGGCCTTATTCGTTCCCGCAAACACAACTTCGCAATCGATTTGTTTACTTCCGGACTGAGGGTTGTGTCCATGCCATTTCGAAGTCGCCTTCCTTGAAGGGATCGATCTTCAGCTTTGATGACACTACTTTCGCGCGCACGTAGAGTTCGTCGCCCTTAAATGGGTACACGGCGGGATCGGCGTCCGTTTCGAGCAATACCGCGCCCAGCGCATCGCTATACTGTCGCGACACGTTCGGGACTTCCTTGCCCTCGGAATCCAATGTTGGTTTGCTTGACACGTCGGCACCTTTTTTCGTGCCGTAGAAGATTGTCTTGTACGTCACGCCCGGCTCGGATGTAATGTCCACGCGGAATTCCTTGTCGTCCCACTCGACCGAATCAAGCAGCACGCCCGCGCTCGAATAGAAATCACCGTCGATAAAAGCCTGCGTAATCGAATTTGCGTCAAGTTTCTCGCACAACACCATGCACCAGCCGCGCCCGGGAATTGAGCTGCCCGCGCGCCGCTCGAAATAACTGTGGGCATCGTCCGTGCTCACGCCATACAGAATGTTTGCGGGATTCGCGCTCAAGCGGACCGAAAGCACAATGTCCCAGTAGCGGTCCGTCGACACGCGGAACAATTCGGCATCGCCCCAATTCTTGACGCCACCGTGCCCGTTATACACTTCAAAAAAGCGGCTCGTATCCACTTCGATCATTGCCTCCGGCGGAATGCCGTCGCCCCAATTCGGATGGTTCAGATGCGCGAGCATCGGCACCTTATGCGCCTTGCTCTGTTTCTCAACCGCTTCAAAATCCTCGCGAATCACCTGCGCCGGCGTTGTGCCTTTTGAGGCTTCCACCTTCTCGCGGATGTTGATGCCGTTCACATGCGCCTTGGACGTAATCTCTTCGCCCTCGATAAGAATGAATTCTCCCGGCGTTTCGAAACGCTTGCGCAACTCTTCATACGTTTTCAGGCGCATTACCAACTCGCCGCCCGCATCCGCCGTCTCCACCCAATCTTCGCCGAACTTTTCCTTCAGCTCGGCGAGACGCGCCGCGGTCAAGCGCTTTTCATCCACGATGAACCACTTGTCCCCGCGCAGCATCGTGTTGTGATCGGTGATCGACAGGAAGTCGTAGCCCTGTTCCTTGTACCAGGACACGGCAAGCTCCGGCGCGCCATCGCCGTCGCTCCACAGCGTGTGCGTATGCGTCTGGCCTTTGAACCATTGCTTGCCATCGCCAGCCTTCAGAGATTTCGACTGCGCGAACGCCGGTACGACCGCTACACACGCCGCAAGCAGCAACGCGGAGCGAAAAATCGAGCTAATCATGAAGCAATCCCTCCCTGTAAACATTCAACCCCGTCAAGACCCCGCCGCGTGCGTACTCGAACAGACATCGCCATCACTCTAGAGCTTGGCCTTTGCCAACTCCGCGAGCTCTTCGTCAATACTCTGTGTAACCGGAAAACGAAAACCCGATTTCGGATCCAGATCCAAATCCAGCACTTTCATCGTAACAGGCAACTGTTCGCGCTTCCATTGGCTTTGCGTGAACAGTTTTCCGAAGCGCGCGGTCCACGCGCGAAGTTGTTCTGACTTGTGCGCAGGGTGACGGTGCGCCAGAAGCCGCCAACAATCCGCCAGTGACAAGCGCCGCCGGGCGAACAGATACAAGAGGTCGTCCAAGACGACGTACGGCATCAGATCCGCTTCGTCCTGCTGGTTCGGAGCAAGCTCCGCGCTCGGCGGAATGTCCAATACCTTTTGTACCGACTTCAGCCCGTCCCGTTGCGCGATGTGTTCAACCAGTCGCGTCACCAGCGTCTTCGGCACATTCGCAATCGGCGAATATCCGCCCTGATTGTCGCCGCCCGTTGTCGTGTAGCCGACCGCGGCCTCGCTCAGATTGGAAGTAACCAGCAACAGCGCATTCGCGCTGTTCGCCCAGTTCAACATCATGTTGCCGCGCACGCGCGCCTGAAGATTCTGCTTCGCAAGGGCCGTCACCTTCGATGCATCGCCGATCATCTCGCCGGCCTTGCGCAACGCGATTTCGCTTTCTTCGGTAATTGATACGACCTTGAACGGCACGCCCAATTCTTCCGCCATCGCGCGGGCGGCATTCTCCGTTGCCTTGCTGCTATAGGCCTTGTTTGGCAGATACACCGTCGCCACGCGATCCGCGTACTTCTTTGCGTCCTTGCCCTCGCGCATCGCCTTGGCCGCGTGCACCGCAAGCAAGAGACACAATGCCGAGTCGCGCCCGCCGGACAGCGCAATCAAATACCGGTCGAACGCGCCCACTTTCTCAAAGTAATCGCGCAACCCCAATACCAGCGCGTCAAACAATTCGTTGAGATACTTTCCCGTGTCATTCACCTTCCAGGAAACCGACGGCAAATAGAAACTTTTCGGCAACTGCGCCGCATAATCTTTCACCGGCGCAGGCGAGAACTTTCCCGAGCGCGCGTCCACCGTCACAACGCCGTCGCTGTTGCCTGGCCGCGTCGCGTCGCCGCGCCACGTCGAATTTTCCGCGCGCACGCGGGAAATCTCATCCAGATCGACGATGCCGGTCGACAAGGTCCAATACGACTTCGACAACAGCGGCCCTTCCGCAACCACGCCCTCCGGCGTCGCGATAATGCCGCCGCCATCGAACACCAGCCGGCTATTGTCGAGGCCGAGGATATTCGCGTACGCGTAGACGCAGGCCATGCTATTCGACGCGCCGAGGATCAGTTTGCGGCGATACTCGTTCTTCAACGGCGTAAACGGCGATCCACTCGGATTGCAGATAATTTCCGCGCCCGCGCGTGCCCGCGCATCCGCCGGCGATTCCGTGGACCACAAGTCTTCGCAGATCTCCGCGCTCACCTTGCCGAACGGCAAATCAAAAACCAGTTCCCCCGCGGGCACGCCGTTAACTTCCGTACAACCGCCCTGCCACGAAGCGTAGTTCCTGCCCTCATAAAAAATGCTGTAGGTAGGAAGGTGGCGTTTCAACACCAATCCGCGGATCGCGCCGTCATGCACGAGCGCTGCTGCGTTGTACACCATCGACTCGATACGCACCGGCAATCCAAAGAACGCGGTGATGCCCTTGCACGACTTCGCGAGGTCCTCCAGCGACTCCCAACTCCGCCGGGTGACGTCCTGCCACCACACGCGATCTTCGAGGCTATAGCCCGAGATGCAGAGTTCCGGCGTGACCAGCAGGTGCACCCCGGCCCGGCGCGATTCCGCCACGATGGCCTTCAAGCGCGCGGCATTTCCCGCGAAATCGCCCACCTTGACCGAAACTGCCGCAACTCCGATGCGTACCAAGCGCACGATTCAGGACTCCTTTTGCGAGAATGCAACCGCACTCCCAAGCCTGAAGCATAGCAAATGAAGCGGGAAACCGCGCAATCCGGCCGGTTTAGCCTGATTCCAGGCCCGCCGCGTTGAATATGCCTTGTACCCTTGCTACGGTTGCGCCATGTCATCCATTGTCTATTCCAATATAGAAGGGCAGGGGGTCGTCCAGGCCC
>CALEZK010000375.1 GCA_937928585.1 uncultured bacterium
CGCCAAGGTTGAGCCCGAGCTCCCGATGTCGGTGCCGCGCTGGCAGCCGCATGACTTTGTTTTCAAAAGTGAAACCGCGCACGAGAACTCATTCTACGTCCCATTTGCGGCAGAAGTATCCGGACCGAAGGGCAAATCCTTTACGACACACGGATTCTTCAATGGGGATGACTCATGGGTGATTCGGCTTGCCCCCGATGAGGTGGGGGAGTGGAGCCTTAGCACGCAATCGACCGACCCTTTGTTGGACGGCAATTCCACCGCATTTCTGTGTGTTGCCAATACCAACGCCGATAGTCATGGTCCCGTCGGCATCGATAAGGATCATCCGCGTCATTTCGTTCACGCCGATGGCACGCGATTTTTCCACCTCGGCTATGAATGCGATTGGTTGTGGGCCCTGGATCTGGGTACAGATACCATGGATACCACGAATCGGTTTCTCGATTTAATAAAATCGAACGGCTTTAATGTCGTGCTGCTCAATATATACGCGCATGACACCTCTTGGCGGCTTGGCAAGACTGCGGACAACGATTTCGGGCCGCCCGCGACGTATCCATGGGCGGGCACGAACGCCGAACCCAATCACGACCGCCTGAACCTTCGCTTCTGGAATCATTACGACAAAGTCATTGCTGCGATGAACGAACGTGGAATCCAAGCCCATATCATGGTGAAGGTGTACAACAAAAAAGTGAAGTGGCCAAAACGCGGCAGTGATCGCGAGGACCTCTTCTTGCGCACCGTTGTAGCGCGCTACGCGGCTTACCCAAACGTGCAATGGGACCTCTCAAAAGAGGCATACAACGAGAAAGATCCCGAGTATAAGCTTGCCTTCATTCAGAAGCTGAAATCCTATGATCCCTACGACCGTCTCGTCACCAGCCATGACGACGACATCTACGACGAAGGACGCTACGATGGCATTCTCGATTATCGATCCGATCAGCAACACGACCGGTGGCATGAAATCGCTATCGAACAAAGGGCAAAGCGGGAGTGGCCTATCGTAAACGTCGAATATGGCTACGAGTGGGGAATGGGGGGTGAAAACGAAAAAACCTACGCTGTCGCGCAATCGCCCGAAGAAAACGCGCGCCGCGCGTGGCTGATTTCCTTGGCGGGAGCATACACCGCGTATTACTACACCTTTACCGCGTGGGACGTCGTGCGACCAGCTGACGTCCCAGCCGGATACGCACAGCAAAAGTTGCTGCGCGATTTCTTTGAAGAGACCGAATACTGGAAACTGCAGCCAAATGACAGTCTTGTCAGCGCCGGCCACTGCCTTGCCAATGAGGGAAAGGAGTACATCGTCTACCTGCACAACAGCGACGCACAGAAACTGACTGTCGCGGGCGCTGCAGGTGAAATGGTCACTTCTTGGCTAAACCCGTTTACCGGAGAGCGAAGGGACGCTTCGCCGATTCAAAACGGTGTGTTGGATATCGTGCCGCCTGCCGATTGGAAAGGCACGCCCGCAGTGCTCTGGGTCCGTGAGAAGTAATCGGCGAATCTACACTGCGCTCAAATAATTCAATTTGCCGGTGCTGTCGCCCAACGCCTGCGTGGGCACGCCCGCGTGTTCCAGCATATTCAGATAGAGATTCGCCATGGGCGTTTCGTCTTCGTATTTGATATGCCGCCCGGACTTTACGTTTCCGCACGCGCCACCCGCGAGGATGACCGGAAGATTGTTGTGGTTGTGGCGGTTTCCGTCGGAGATTCCGCTTCCATATACGACAAGCGAGTGATCCAGCAGCGAGCCATCACCATCTTCCGTTTTCTTAAGGCGCTCAATGAAATACGCGAATTGCTCCATGTGATAGCGATTGATCTTTCGGATGTCCGCGATCTTGGCTTCGTCGCCCTGGTGATGGCTGATGCCGTGGTGCCCGCCATCGACGCCAACCTCGCGATAGGCGCGATTGCTGCCTTCCATAGCCATCATGAACGTCGCGATGCGCGTCTGGTCCGTCTGAAACGCGAGCGCCTGCAAGTCGAACATCAAACGAGCGTATTCCGCATAGTCCTTCGGCGCGCTTTCCGGTACTTCCAATTCCACGCCTTCCGACGCCGCAAATTTCTCGTTCGATTCAATCCGTCGCTCGATCATGCGCACCGCGTAAAGATACTCGTCGAGCTTGCGACGGTCGGTCGGTCCAAGCGTGTTCTGAAGTTTTTTGGTGTCTTCCAGCACAAAATCGAGAATCGAGCCGCGATATTTTTCGCGTTTCGCGCGCGTCGCGGGATCCAGATTCTCCGATGCCGAACCAAAAAGCCGCTCGAAAACCGCACGCGGATTGCCTTCCGGTGGATTCGGCGTCGTTTCCGAACGCCACGAAATGCTGTTGGAATAGGCACAGCTATACCCGCTGTCGCAATTGCCCGCCAGCTTGCCCGGTTCGCAGGTCAATTCCAACGACGCGAATCGCGTGTGGTGCCCAAGATGCTGTGCTGCGATCTGATCCACGGAAATGCCCGCACGAATGTTTGCGCCATCCGTTTTCACCGGATGCACACCCGTCAGGAACACCGCGGAAGCGCGCGCATGGTCTCCGCCGCCATCCCCGAGTGCTTGGGCGTTGTGATGGCTCAGTCCAGTGAGAATATTTATCGAATCGCGCGAAGGCCCAAGGGGTTCGAGAATATGGGGCAGCGCGAAATCAGTTCCGTCCGCCGCGGGAGTCCAGTCTTCGATAATCACGCCGTTGGGAATGTAAACGAACGCCATGCGCACCGGCGAGACCGATGCCGAAGGTCTGGGTAGCGCTGACGCCATTGCGTCCAGCGTGGGAAGGGCCACGGCAGCGCCTACACCCCGAAGAAAGGTCCTTCTATCTAGCGTTCGTTTCTGCGTGAAGGAAATCATGATTTCTCGGGTTCTCCTCTCCGTTTTTGAAACGGCAGGCTGCGCACAATTTCGTAAACCAGCGCGGAGTAGCGGTAATCGTTTCTCGCGACTTGTGCTACGATTTCGTCTAGCACGGGTTCGTCGAAAGGCTCGAGCCCTCTACCCAGGCCATAGACTAGCATTTTCTCCGCTAAACAGCGAACAAATTCATCTTTTCGCTCCAAAAGCGTCGATTTAAGTTCCGCAACCCCTGTGAATGACCTGCCATCCGGCAGGGTTCCCGAGTTGTCTATAGGGTGATCCCCATCCGTCGTGCGCCACGCCCCGACTGCGTCAAAGTTTTCGAGTCCAAAGCCCAAAGGATCGATTCGCGCATGGCATGAAGCACAGCTTTCGTTACTGCGGTGCTCTTCGAGTCGTGCACGCATCGGTGCGGATTGATCGACCTTCGCGGATTCCAGTGCTGGAACGTCGGGAGGCGGTGGTGGCGGTGGCGCTGCGAGTATATTGTGCAGGATCCAGACGCCCCGCAAGACGGGGGACGTGCGTGTGGGGTACGAAGTGACCGTTAATATGCTCGCTTGAGTTAGTACCCCGCCGCGTTGAGCGCGATCGACAGTCACCCGCTGAAAATTCTCACCGGTTACTCCATCGATGCCGTAATGGTTCGCAAGGGACGCGTTCAGGTACGTATAGTCCGCGTCAATGAAATCCAGCACCGAACGATCTTCGCGAACGATGGATTCGTAGAATAGAATGGTTTCTTTTTCCATCGCCTCGCGCAACGGTTTGTCGAACGTGGGGAACAGCTTCGGGTCAGGGTCCGCTACAGCCATATTACGAAACTCCAACCACTGGCCGGCAAAGTGTTCCGCCATCGCAATTGATTTCTCGTCTCGCAACATCCGCGCGATCTGTAAGCGCAGCGTGCGCGGGTTCTGTAGTTGCCCCTGCTCTGCGGCGCGTAGCAACGCATCATCCGGCATGCTGCTCCACAGAAAATAGGAGATGCGCGAGGCCAGTTCGAAGTCGTTTACCCGACGATCGGGGTTGCCAAAGCGCAACTTCGGATTCTCTTCAACCCGATACAGGAACTGTGGCGAGACGAGCATCGCCTGAAGCGCGACCTCAATTCCCTGCTCAAATGTGTCCTCGTTGTCGCGAGCCAACTGGACAAAGTGAAGCAAAGCGTTCATCTCTTCCCGTGTCGGCGTCCGTCTGTACGCGCGCCGCACAACCGGGGCGAGTACGCGTTGTGCGCAGGACGCCATATGTGCCTTGCCTTCGTGTTCACAGGTAAACACGTACCGGCGCGAAACTTCCTTCGATTCTGTACCGGTTTCGCGCGTATACACGTCATGCGCGATGCGCTCGGCCGCAGTCAGATATTTTTCCATCAGCATGGGAGAAAGGGTCAGGACGCTACCAATGGTGTCAAACCCATACCCACTGTCATCGGGAGGGAAATCGTCGGCGGGGGTAAACGCGACGCCAAGCAAATCGCGGACGGTATTGTTGTATTCCGCCCGGTTCAACCTGCGCATCGTGATTTGCCCGGG
Source organism: uncultured bacterium (assembly GCA_937928585.1). Classification (GTDB taxonomy): domain Bacteria; phylum Hydrogenedentota; class Hydrogenedentia; order Hydrogenedentales; family SLHB01; genus JABWCD01. The sequence goes on from CALEZK010000375.1 coordinate 4,417, forward strand.
CTCGGACTTTATCGCTTTCCGAGTCGCTTCCTGATGGGACGCAATAAAAGCGAGCACCTTCTCAAGCTCTTCAGCGGAAGGCTGAGGCCGACGCTCCGGCGGCATCTGGCCGGTCCTCAACATTTCTTCCACACGTTCCCATAGTGCCATATTGCCGAGCGCAATTTCCGGTGTTTCAAATGATTCGAGGTCGACGCCGCCTTTCATGTCGTCCACGTTGTGGCACGAATAGCAGTACTGGTTCATGAAGGGCTGAAGCAACTCGTTATACGCAGTCACGGATTCCGGTATTGCATCGCCACCGGCAGGACCTTCCGCGTCCTTCACGGTTTCGCATCCAGCAACAAGTAAAAGCGCCGTCAGGCAAAGGCGAAACGGTTTGTTTCTGAGTATGTGCTGATGATGTTGCATAGCGAATGGCACTGCGTAATGACAGCGTCAAAGTACCATCGATCTGCAAGGGCTTTCCACTTTGCGGCAAAGCAGGAATACCATGGCAAACACGCTGCGCCTAGGGCGTGGCAGGCTCCGGCGCCTCGGATTGGGCCAGTAATTCCTGGAACCAATCATAGGCTGTAGCATTGTCCGGCGCGCCCTTCGTGGCGAAGATGTAAACAGCGTTTGTAAGGCGAAATGGCTCGCCCGCTGGAATCGTCGTCGCGTCGGGTTGTACCGATGTATCGTCGGCCGCTGTCATCGCCTTCTTCCCAAACGGATTCGCGACGACCAGCCCATAGTCGCGGGAATGAAACCAGGAAGGACGAAAATTTTCCGCGCCCGGCATGATTGTAATTCCCACTACACCATCATTCGTGTTCCCGAAGAAGCTGCACCACTTCGCCCGCTGTCCCCAGGTGCCATATTCGTTGCGACCCCCTTCGCTGTTGAGTATCGCGCCGGTGCCGTACTTGACGGTTATCGGCGTATTGAGTCGGACGCCAAATCCCATTTCTTCCTGATCGCCAAATCGCAATTCGCCGTCATTCGATCGGAATACTGATTGAGATAACAGAAAC
>CALEZK010000376.1 GCA_937928585.1 uncultured bacterium
CCCCCATCCCGCGTAACGCTGACGCCACCCTGATCCGTTCGCACAATTCCCGTCGATCACGCTAAACTACGCGTCCGGCACATTGGGGGCAAATGGAGTAGCACGCATGCTATATGTTGGAAGAATCGTTGCAGTTGGAATCACGCCGTCGGGTCGCGTAAGCGCGGGGTACCGGGTATCGAGCAGATCGTTTCCCAATCGTCGTGCCGTGGAACGGGACAACGCGGTGAGCATCATTCCCAAGTTGGGGCATGAAGGCGACGTCGAGAAGAACCCCTACATCGCCTACAACTGCGCGCGCATCGTTTGCGATGGTCGAATTGCCGTGCTGACCAATGGCAGCCAGACCGACCCCATCGCCGAGAAGATAGACTCCGGCATGCCAATACGCGATGCACTTGGCTTGTCCCTGCTGGCACTTGACTACGAGCACGATAGTTACAATACGCCGCGCATTTGTTCCGTTGTGGATAGAACAGCAGGAGCTTGCTGGCTGGCGACGGTCCGCAAGGACGGCCTCAACGTGAAACAAGTCCCCCTGACGCCAGGCCGTTTCGCATACGTCGCGACGTACGAGGAAAACGACATTGTCAACGCGCAGGGCGGCGAATTCCCCTGCGATTCCGCGGACAGCATCTGTGCGTTTCTTTTGGGTGGCGGTGTTTTTGCTGAACGCGCGAATCCTGTTTCGGCCGTTGCTGCAATAGCGACCGATTCGGGTTTCGCACTCGCCTTACGCGACGCGCCTTCCGAATGAGCGCGTCGTTCCTCCGCGAGATTGAAGAGCTCATCCGGGCGCGCTACTCCCTACTCTACCTTGTCACCTGGGAAGAGGACCGCGCGCGTAGAATCCTGCTGGATCTCGCTGATGGAATGAAGAAGCACCTGTTCGAGTGGAGCATAACGGATGGCCTGCGTTCGATGAACGCTTCTCCGGAGAACCGAGCTGCCCCAAAGCGCCTTCGAGAACCTTTGGCCGTGCTAAACGAGATTCTGCAGGCAGATGTATCCGCAATTTATATCCTCAAAGATTTTCACGTATATTTGGAAACGCCCGAAATTATCAGGCAACTGCGCGACCTTGCCTCTGCGCTTCGACGCACGCGAAAGACTGTCGTACTCCTCTCCCCCGCCTTAACAGTACCTACAGAACTCGAAAAATCGCTCACAATACTCGACATGCCCTTGCCGACTTACGAGGTCTTGAGCGATCTGCTCGAACACACCATCCGGAGCGGCGGGGCCAACAAGAAATTCGAAGTACGCCTCACAACCTCCGAACGCGATGCGATGGTAAAGGCCGCACAAGGCACTTACGGAAGCCGAGAACGCATTTGCACACGCGATCGTGCATGGCGGCGGTCTAGGTCCCGACGATATACAGGCGGTTGCGGCAGAGAAACGCCAGGTAATCCGCAAATCAGGGCTGTTGGAGTTCTATGAAGTTTCCGAAGATCTTGCAGGTGTCGGCGGCATGGATCTGTTGAAGGACTGGCTACGCAAGCGCGTACGTGCATTCGGCGAAGACGCGCGCGCGTATGGTTTGCCGCAACCCAAGGGCATTCTTCTCCTGGGCGTGCAGGGGTGCGGAAAAAGCTTGGTTGCCAAGACTATCTCCGCGGCGTGGCGGCTTCCATTGCTGCGGATGGACATGAGCATGATTTTCCAAAGTTATATAGGCAGTTCAGAACAGAACATGCGCAAAGCGCTCCAGATCGCGGAGAGCGTTGCCCCGGTGGTGCTATGGATAGACGAAATTGAGAAGGCCTTCGCCGGCGTTGCCGGCTCGGGCAGCAGCGATTCCGGCACAACCGCGCGCGTCGTTGGGACCTTTCTGACCTGGCTTCAGGAAAAGACCGTGCCCGTATTTCTCGTCGCAACGGCGAATGAAGTGCAGGAACTCCCGCCTGAACTACTTCGAAAAGGGCGTTTCGACGAAGTCTTCTTCGTCGATTTGCCCAGCGAATTTGAGCGGGCGGAGATCTTTGGGATCCACTTTTCAAAACGAAAGAGAAATCCCGCACAGTACGACATAGCCCAACTTGCGTCCGCAACTGCCGGATTCAGCGGCGCGGAGATCGAACAGACTATCGTGTCCGCGATGCATGACAGTTTTTTTGCCGGCCGGGAAGTGACCAATGACGATATACTGGCTAGTATTCGAGAGACGATTCCGCTCTCGACGACCATGCGAGAGCGCATCAGCGACTTGCGCGAATGGGCGAAGTCGCGCGCCCGCAGCGTGACGACCATGCGCCATACATAAGAGGCTGCATCGCAATGGATCGCTTCGATTGGCTGGAATTGGACAGTACACCGGGAGTTGCCGTTCCGGTTTCCCCAACAGTTTTGCCGCTGGAATCGCCCGCGCAGATGCCGAATGACGCACCTTCATTCTATCGCGCGGCCCGCACAATGCGGGAAGCAGGCCATTTTCGCGCTGCCACTGAATACTATCGAAAAGCGATCGCACTAAATGACCACCATTTCGATGCTTGGGTCGAGCTGATCGATACACTCGTGAGAGCGCGGCGAATCGCCGAAGCAAACACGGCGTCACTTGAAGCGCACGAGGCATTCAAACAGGTACGCTCCCTCTACGCATCGCGCGCGTTGGTGCTTGCGCAACTCGGGCAGCTTCCGGATGCCATGCGACACTCGGATGTTAGCGTCGAATCGACCGAATCCGGTTGGTACGCCCGGAGCGTTCGCGGGGAAGTATTCCTGCGCATTGGCGCGGGCCACCGGACCGATGCCCTCGCGTCATTTGAACAGGCGCTCCAACTCGCGCAGAATGCTTGGGAACCCTCGTTTCTGGCAGGCTGGGCATTGCTGGATGCCCGGTATTTCGCCTTGGCTGCCGGGTATTTCGCGGAAGCTGCGCATCAGCATCCGCGCGCCCCCATTTTGTGGTTGTGCCTGGGGGACTGTTTTCGAGAGCTGAGATTTTACGATCAGGCGCTGTTTTATTATCAACGCGTAACAGAGCTAGAACCAGCAAGCGAGATCGCGCTCGCTCGACAGAAGCAGTGCGGCTCCCTGGTATATGGGTTGATGCGCGCGCTTAGCCGGGACAGCCTGCAAAAACGATGGCGGCGCGACTTCGACCGACAGTTTGGAAGGAACAAGGACTAAATGAGCACAGAGTACGTCAGCCCGCTCGTAGAACGGTTTGCGACGCGGGAAATGGCGCAGTTGTGGGGCGCACAGAAAAAGTTCTCTACATGGCGTCGCTGTTGGGTTGCACTCGCGGAAGCAGAGCAAGAGCTAGGCCTTCCGATCAGCAGCGAGCAAATCGAGGAACTGCGGGCGAACGTTGATAACATCGATTTTCAGGTAGCCGAACGGTACGAACGCGAATTGCGCCATGACGTCATGGCGCATGTGCACGCCTATGGAGAGGTGGCCCCAAAAGCTCGGGCCATAATCCATCTCGGCGCGACCAGTTGTTATGTCGGCGACAACACCGACTTGATTCTCATGCGGGAAAGTCTTCAGCTCCTGTTGCGCAGGGCCGTCTCCGTGCTTGGAAAACTCGCGGACTTCGCGCGGGAATGGCGTGACCTGCCCACACTCGGGTACACCCACTATCAACCGGCGCAGCTCGTGACCGTTGGAAAACGCGCCTGCCTCTGGGCGCAGGACCTCGTATTCGACATCGAAGATATTGAACGCATGCTTGAACGCAT
>CALEZK010000377.1 GCA_937928585.1 uncultured bacterium
GTATTGAGGAAATAGAAACTGGATTTCGAGGCGATATGGTAGAACTTGGCCCAAGTCACGGTGCGGCGGCATGCGCTGTCCCATGAGATGCTGCCGACGACATTGGGCGTTTCGGAAAGCCAGAAGGTGCCGGAGTCAATTGGCACGACGATTTTGTGTTGATAGAGCACGGCCATGTGCTCGCTGGTGCAGTCCTCTTCGCGCCCGACGCCGAACCAGCGGTATTCAGGCAGAGATTCGACGAGGAAGTCGGCCTGGAAGTCGAGGCATTCCTGGGTGCCGACGATGGCGGGGTTGTACATGCGTACGGTTTCGGCGACCATCTCCTTGCGTTTGTCCCAGTGATTTGGTCCGTCGTTTGCGGTGCCAAACCGGAGATTAAATGACATGACGGTAATGTCGATCTCGGCGAAGGCGCTAATGGTCAGTGCAGAGGCGGCCAAAAAAGTTGTCAGGATTCGTTTCATTTGTTCCTCGCGTGTGCTAATCGGTTTTGGATTGTTTTGAACAACAGGGTTTTAAGGGCTTGCTCAGGATATTCGCGACCGTTTCGGGCTTGTCCGCCGATAGCCATTGGTTGGCGGACTTGTTGAAATTATTCAGAAGACGAAGCAACTCCGCATCCAACTTTGCCGCCACCTCCGACAATGCGGCTTCGTGCTTATGCATCAGGGGAAGCGCTGCATGCACATAATCCCGGAGGACGCGCACATCGTTCCAATCACCGAGCGATTCCTGAGCCGCCTTCATATGCGCAATGAACTGCGTCATGGGAGCGCCATAACTCGATTCCGCAATTTCGCAACTATAGCGCAACTGCTTGAATGCGATACGAACTTCGTGAAGGTTGGCGTCCGAGGAATCTGTTTGCCAGAGATCGAACGTCGCATGAAGCTTGCGCCAACGCTTTGAGATGGTTCGTTCACTCAATTTGAGTTGGCATTTTCGCGGATGCTTCATGGACGCTACGAGAGCATCGAGCGTGTCGTTGAATCCAGTTGAACGAACGATAGTGCAGCTTTCGTCTACACGGGGAGACTCCGCATTGCGAAGTTTCCGCAAATGGCGTTGCAGGGCGCTGACGGCTGGGTGGCAGCGCGCGGGCAGTTTCTTGCGCCAGGTTCGCAACAGTCCAAGCGAAACATCCAATTCACGCGCGGTACCGAGGCCGCGCGTAATGTCCTTGACGCGTTTACGGAACGGTCTTAAGGCCGATTTTCGATAATTTGATGCATAATCCGACAATACGGCGCGCAACCTTCGCGAGGCCACACGCAAATCGTGGATGCCGTCCACGCTATGGGCGGAAGCAGCACGGACGTGCCTGCGCAGCGTTCTAACCTTTTCGGCAAGAGCCTTCTTCGCAATTTGGTGCGATTTGGGGCAATGGGGCCTGCTCATTTTGAGGCCACGCTGTTATTCTGCCAGCCGTCCGGAGCACCGAACGCGTGCACTATCGTTACGAATGTTGAGCGCGACATACCGCCGGGATTCAGGCCCGGCATGCCTTCGGGAATCACAACTTTGAGTTCCTCGTAGTAGCTGGTCCATGCGGGGAAGGTCGCGGCGGTAGCGGGGTCCTTGAAAGTCATGGGGAAGAGACCAAATACCGGTTCGCCGTCATTGGCGTCCCGAAACGCTTCGTACAAGAGTTCGGAGCAGTAGAACGCTGAATTATCCATGGTGAAGACTTTGTCGTAGGGACGGCCCAGGAATCCGCGCGAAATGTCGATTGCGCGATTGATGTTTTCGGCGTTCAAGGATTCCATGCGACCCACGAGTACTTTTGGATTTCCGTTAGCGTCCTTGCTGCGTGCCAGGAAATCGTTTAAAGGTGTTTCGACGACGCCCGCGCCAACCGCTTCGATTACAACTATGTTTCGCCCCTGTACGTGGCTCACCATCCCTACGTGGCTGAACTTTGCGCCGTCAACGCCTTGCGTAACGGTTTCGATGGCATCGCAGAGGGGACCGGCATCGAGATCCTGGAACAGGAGATCGCCGGGACGCAGATCGAACGTTTGTGTTGGTGATGATGAGGTTGTTGCACAACCGCACAAAACGAGCGCCGCAAGCAGTGCAGGGTACTTCACGATACGATCCTTTGTTTCGTTCCGGCCAGCGGTCTGAATTCGAGGCGCAATCCGAATATTTCCTCGAAGAGTCCACACTTGCGTTTGGCGCCCCACAAGTCTTCGGGGGATGGTTTTCGCTGTTCGACATGAATAATGCCGTTGGACGCGTCGTGAGTAAACGAAAGACGCCGGCATGTAGCGTCGTGACACCGATCGAGACCATCGGCGATACGGAGCAGGCTTGCCAGCTTTGCGGTGACACCTTGATCGAACTCTTCGAGTTCCCTGAAATGGCGGTGCTCGGTGTGCGGATGTGCCTTTCGGTGATAGCGCGCAATACAGGCGATGGTGCGCTTTTCGATGTTAGTGAAATTGGTCAGTGGCAGCTCGAGAATCATGTTTCTGGAATGTTTGTGATGGCCCGTGGACGCGATCGTGTGGCCGATATCGTGGAGCAGCGCGGCGGTTTCCAGCAGTACGCGAGAGCGAGGCGGCAGGGAATGCAGGGGCCGCGTTGCATCGAACAGATTGACGGCGATTCTGGCAACCTGAAAGGCGTGCGGGGCATCTGGATCCAAGCGTCGTGAAAAACGGCGCGCCTCGAGCACCCCAGGAGCAACTGCTGTGGATTTAGTCGCCAAGGCTGCTCAACCCTAAATCGATAAATTGACCACCGCCGGTTTGCTTGCAGTGAATCGCGATAACATTTTTCTTGCCCGGTTCAAAGAGATTAATTTGGCCCTCGGTAAGTCCGATCCCCTGATATCCGGTGACGTGTCCTTTTCGCGTGAGGAGGGGGCGACCGTTGACGAAGACTTCGACGTCTTCATCGTGGTGCAGGGCAACCCACGCGCCGCGCGCGCCAAAGTCCTTCGGCAACTTCACCGTTGTGCGCAACCAAATATCATTGGTCGACCATGCTGTGCCGATTCGCGCGTTTGGCGTGCCTTCCGTACCGAAGCCTGACTTACCTGTCATCCATTTTGCGTGTTTGAATCCGGAATCGATCCAGCCTTCACCCGGATTTTCGGTGGTGTAGTGCCACTTGTGACCATCCGGGCCCGTTGGGAGGATCACATCGAGTTGCGACATGACAGTGTCTACTGTTTCCAATTTGCCGACAGGTTTGGATGAGCCATCGGCAAGTTCCAGGAGCAAGTATGGATCCGACGGCCAACTGCCCATCGATTCGCCGTAGAGGGCGAGTCCACCGATGTATTTTGCGTCGGGCTTAACTTCAAAGCGCAGGGAGAACGGTTTGCCAGACTTTGCAGCGACTTGAAGCGCAGCAAGGGCGTCCTCTTTAAAAGGTAAGTCGTAGACGCCGCCGTAAGAACCGTGATGGAACGCCGCGACGTGAGAGAGTACGCCGCGCGCATCCGCGGGATCGGTTGGATAGGTGATGACGCCGAGGGGAAGATCATTGAGGGATACCGAGATGGCGGTAGGCCAGAGCTTGGTGTCGGATTGCGGATAGGCCTGCGGGTTGCGACGCGCCGGCCAGTCGAGGCGCTCTATGCCAGCTTTCGCGGAGACTTCCACATAGAGTTTCGCGCCAACGATGACATCGGGATTCAGATCTTTTGGCAGGCGCAGTTTGTAATTGAAGAATCCAGCGCCTTCGCGATAGACCTTACCTGCGCGCGGGAGCGACATAGGCTCGCTCGCGACAGGGCTCGCATCCGCAATGTCTTCTACAGGGAAAGTGAGCGCAACCTGATTGGGCGCATCGTATATGGGTCCGCCCTTTACGTGGATAACGCAATAATTCGCGGCGACTCGTTTGCCTTCGTGCAGGATCTCGGCGATAACATTGAGCAGGCCTTCACCGGGCGGCGCAATGAACGAGAAGGGCGATTGCGGTGTGACGCGGTAGGATGGAACGTCCAGGGCTCGTTCTTCCGGTTTTACCCATTGATCCCATTTCTTGCCGTCGATAGTCTGCCCATCGACAGAGATGCGTAAGACGAGACCGGATTGCTCAGACCAATGGCTAATTGATACTGGGACGCTGACGGAATCGCCGGCCTTGACGATTTGGTATGGGGGACAATCCAACACGGGGAACTCCGCGCCCTGGAGATCGGCGACGGTGATGTTTGCGGGATAGTTGTAGAGTTTTGGCGAGCGGTCATAGTTGACGAAGCCGTTGTGTTCCCACTCGATGTCCGAGAGTTCCGTGTAGACGTAGCCGACACACTTTTCGTGTTTGCGGAGAAGATTCGTGAGGAAGAGGAAGACCCAGGATATATCACGATCACCGGAGCCGGCGCTTACGCCGCCATACTCCGAATTCATCAGCGGGGCCGTGTCCTGTTTCCATCCCTCGGCGTAATTGAACTGACTGCCGGGAAACGTGTTGTCCACGACTTCCTGAATGTGGTCACGGGATTTTTCGAAATCATCTATATAGAAGTGCCATGAGTTGATGTCGGACTGAACATGATCGTAATAGCAGGGGGAGTTGTCCTCGATCAGGCGCGTGGGATCTAGTTGCTTCGCTTTCAGATACATCTCGCGGACCCATTCCTGGGTATTGCGATCATAACCCTGGTCACCGATTCCCCATGTCTCATTGAAAAGCACCCAGGAGAAAATGCTGGGATGGTTGAAGTCCCGCTCGAACTGGGCAAGCATGGTTTCTTCCCAGGCCTTGCGCGAGCGATCCGACTTCTTCCACCAGTTCGGCGTGTCGGCCATGATGAGAATCCCGAGCTTATCTGCCCAATAGAGCGCGCGGGGTTCTTCCACCTTGATGTGGATTCGGATCATGTTTAATCCGAGCGACTTTGCCAGCTCATAATCACGCTTGATGAAGGCGTCGTCGGGGTGTGTGTAGATGCCCTTCGGATTGAAGGATTGATGGAGCGCGCCGCGAAGATAGATGGGCTTGTTGTTCAGCAAGATGTATTCGTGGTTGCTTCCGCCGTAGGTGCCGCGGGAGACCTTGCGCATGCCGAAGTAGGTTTGGACGACGTCCATGACTTCGCCGTCACGCAATAGCTGTAATTCGGTCTCATATAACGACGGGGTGTCGGGCGTCCAAAGGGCGGCGTCGGGGACGGGTAATTCGATGCCCAGGGTATTGTCGCCCTGGGAGAGATTGGCGGACTGTCGATACGTATGAACACGATCGCCGCATACCGCGCGAATGGCGACATCGTATTTGCCTTCAGCGTGGGCACGGATGGGCACGCGAAAGAGTGCGGTACCCGCATCGATATCGGGAATGATGTGGACGGGTCGAATTTCCGAAGGGCCGCGAGATTCGAGGTAGACGGTCTGCCAGATGCCGCCGGTGCGGGTGTACCAGCCAATTTGTTTGCCTGTGGGGAGATCGGGGTCTGTATTGTCTACGACGCGTACGGTTACGCGCGCCGATTCGCCGGGGGTGACGTGTTCAGTGATATCCGCGGAGAAGGGAACGTACCCGCCTTCGTGCTGGACAACTTCCTTTCCGTTGATCCATACGGTAGCGGCCCAGTCAATCGCGCCGAAAGTGAGTATGATGCGCGGACCCGCGTCCGCGGGAATACTTATTTCGCGTTCGTACCACGCGACACCGTTATAGTCGACGTCATGGATGCCCGAGAGTTCACTCTGCCAGGGAAAGGGAACGTTAATCTGTTTTGCGAAAGTATGGGACTCGAACCATTTCTCCTTAAGCCCGATATCATTGGGGTCGAAATCGAATTTCCATGGTCCGTTCAGATTCTGCCAGGGACGCGCCCATATCGGGCGGGGATGATCAGACAGGGGTTGCCACGACTCTGCAAGTGCGCCGAGCGTGAACAGCGCGGAAAGAAACAACAAACGACCTGCCATGAACCTCGCTCCCAGTAAGCCAAATAGGTTAGGGTTGGTATCGTAGTGGTCATCCGCAATTCAGTCAAACGACGAGAGTGATCCGCGCGAAATGGACTCGAAAGAAACGTCATCGTTGGCCGAGCGTCTGCGAATGCAGGTACTCGCCGGGACGATCGGCGCGACGGGCCTGGCTTATTCCTATCAATTCACGTCCTTCCTGCATACAAAAGACGTTGCGCTTGCTGTCGGTGTAATGCTCCTGGCGGTGATTTCCCTACGTGGCGGATGGGGTTTGACCGCGGCCGCACGGCATTTCTGGCCCTTGGTTGGCATGGTGGTCTGGGGTTGGGCTGTACTCGGCTATCGGCAGGGAGGCATTTCTTTTCCCCCGAGCGAATGGATCTCGATTGCGCTGGTGATCGTATTTGCTTTCTTCGCATACGGGTGTATGCGCAGCGAAGCCGCGCGTTGGCAGGCCCGTAGCGCGATTGTCATCACTGGAGTGCTATCGGCGCTGTTGGGTATCGGTCAATACTTCGGCGCGCTAGACGTTTTGTTTCCGCGGTTTTCCGATGCGTCCGGCGTGTACTCGGTATTCGGCAATGCGGGACTTCTTGGGGGGTATTTGGCGATTGCAATGCCACTCGCGATTGCCCATTACCTTGCCGCGGCGCGGCTGCGCCCACACTACTTAGCGGCGATCACCGTGCTGGCATTTGGATTGCTGTTGACCGGAGCGCGATCGGCGTGGATTGCGTGCGCGGTGGGTATGATCCTGGTTATTGCGACAGCGCATCGTAACCGCGGCCGCCTGATGATCCTGATGCTGGTGTTGGGAAGTACCAGTGCGATTGCAGCGATGCTTGCTCCGACCGCGGTGATAGGGCGCGCATCCCAGCTCTTCAGCGGATCGGACTCCGGAGCAGGACTGCGTTGGTGGTTCTGGTCGGGAGCCTGGGAGATGATTCAGGCCCATCCCATTGTTGGACATGGTATCGGGCAATACGATGCAGGCGCAGGGCGATATCTTGGGGAAGTCTTGTGGCGAGAGAACGGCGAACAGTTCACACACAATACGCTCTTCACCGAACATCCTCACAATGAGTTGCTGTACCTCTGGGTCGAGTGTGGGATCATCGGACTGCTATTGGCGGGTTGTTTTTTCATGAAGCTGCTGCGATGCCGCGGCGCAGAATGGGGTGGATTGGCGGCGCTTGCGGTGTTTGCGATGTTGAATGCCACTATCCAAAGCGCGGCGCATATGACGGCCGGAGTGGTACTGCTGGTTTGTTTGTTCTCACGAAATCGGGAAGAGGGTATTGCCAAAGTTGATCCTGTTCCGGTCAGGCTTGCTGGGGCAATCGTTGGCGCAGGATTGGCTGTTTCCACGATACTCACTGTTGCATTGCCCAGCTATGCGCTGCGCAATGCTCAAGACCTGCACATCGATGGCGTCGATCCGATGAGCGCGTACGAGAATGCGATGCGACTTCGAAGAGATTTTCCGGAGGCGCACGAAGGCTATGGGATCGCGCTGATGGACGCGGGGAGGTTTGGCGATGCGGCGGTGGCGTTTGAAACCGCGCTCCGCGATCGCGATACCGGCGCCTTGTACTTTGGGCTTGCGGTATCTCAACTCAAAGCTGGCAAACGAGAGGAGGCTTACGCGGCGCTTCAGGAATGCGTTCTGCGCTGGCCTTCTCGCGTGGACGTTTGGCGATTCTTGATCGAAGTCGCTCCGGACAAGGAACGAGACACTTGGATTCTAAAGGCTGAGCGGTTTCTATCTGACGAGGAGTTGGCCACGATCCGCACTGTGCGCGCGGAATAAGTTGGGCGTTAGGATTGAGGACGCAAGATGCCGTGGGCCGTGGCCAGATAGTATGCGTCTTCCGGACCAGTGACGAAAATCTCGTATACCGCGTTAATTTGCACTTCTATGGGTATTCGATACGGCGGTGCCGATGCTTCGCCGACAACTTTGCCGCCAGACAAGATCCGCACCTGTAAGGGGTCGCCTGCTTCCGTAGGCTCAATTTCAATGAGCATGCGCCGGCCTGCGTGATCCAACCAGGTCGCGCCCGTCGAGCCCCACCGGACCGTGCGCGCGGTGCCGACTTTTTCGGAGAACAAGGGGTACTCTCCCGGGGTGCGAATCGCCGACAAGCTCGACTGGTAGCGAATAATGTTTGGAAGTTGCAGGATTGGTTGCGAGCCCGCGGTGAGCATGAAAGCCGCCAAGCCCAGAATGATTGAGAGGAATCCCTGAACGATCCAGATTCCGACGACGCGCGCTACAGAATCCGAGGCCAGAATGTAAACGACTACTAACGAAAGCACGCCGGGGGCGAGAATGGCATAGGCAGAATACTTCAGCGGCGCCCATAGCGCGAGGTGCGTAACGGAGGAAAGCAAAAGAGATGCGCCAAAGGCGGTGCCATAGGATAGCTTTCGCGAATTGAACATACGAAACGCGAGCATAAGCGCGAGCGGCCACGAGACGAGCAGAAAGAGGAACGTTGCCAATCGTGGAATCAGCAAGGACTCTGACAGTACGGCATATACGGTTTCATGCGTTACGTCCACATCCGTCCACGCGCCCTGGTTCAGATGGCGCGTGATCAGAAAGATGCTTGCGCTACACGCGGCAACCGTGAGCAAGCCGCCCAACGCGGTAAGCGGCCATCGTTTTGACCGCAAGGGAACCGCGGGTGACGGAATGTCGGATGACGGTTCACCCGAATTTAATCGCGCGTGACATTGCCAGCAGCGCTCGAACTCATCACTGTTTTGCGCTCCGCAATTTGAACAGATGCGATACGGGCTAAGGTCGATGCCGCTGTCGCTGTCCCGGAGGCGAAGATCGTCGCGGACGGAGTCCGAAGTTTTCGAGCGCAACCGCTGCACCGAACGCGCGGCAAGGGAATGGGAGGGGTTTAGTGCAACTATTTTCTCCCAGGCCTTCGCCGCCTCGGCGCGTTTTTCGGTAACCTCGTACACACGGGCCAACTGTTCCCAGACCGCAATTTCATCCGGCCACATTGTGGTGATTTCGCGCAGTTCGGTGATGGCTTCATCGTAGCGGCCGAGCCGGTAGTAGGTGGCGGCGAGGTAGCGGAGGACATTCAGGCGTCGCGACCAGTTCTTTTTCAGAATTTGGAGATGCTTGAGAGCCTCGGTGTATTCCCAAGCCATGTACAGTTTTTTTGCAAGCGTCCAACGGCGATCATAGTCCTCCGGATGCACAACGACATATTCGGCGAGGTCGGAGAGGTCGCTATGGTCGGCTCGGTTGGCCATGAGTCGAATTACTTTTTCTTTTTTCCGGTGGACTTTGCGGCTGCTTTTTCACGCGCGCTGTTATTGCGTTGGATGATGGTATTGGCGATGAAGGTAATGATCGCGCCGAGTATCACCGCGAAAACCAGCCCGATGCCCGCCGGTACATTCCATGAGTAATGGTCTGCGGTGATCTGAAATGCGAAGTAGATGCAGGGCCCCAGGAGGATCAGGACGGTAACACCCAAGAATCCCCAGCCTGCGGCCTCGAGGCGAAACGATTTTGACTTGCCCATGGAGTTTCCTTCTTATTCGGCGTGTTGCGGCAAAACGATTCGGAACAGGGCGCCACCTTCTGCTGCGCGCGAAACGGTAATTTGCCCGCCATGTTCCACGATTATCTTCTGGGTCACCGCGAGTCCGAGTCCAGTTCCTTGCGAACCCTTGGTAGAGAAGAAGGGATCAAAGATGCGGCGCGTCATATCCTCGGGCACGCCTGGCCCATTGTCGGCAACTTCAATGACTAGCGCGCCCGATTCGACGGTCCTTGCGGAGACGCGAATCAGACCGCCTTCGCGCGGGACGGCGTCGCCGGCGTTGCTCAACAGATTTAGAAGGCAGCGATACATGCCCCGTTGGTCGGCCTTGGCGCCGTCCGCCAGGTCGTCCGTGTCAACTACCAAATTTATTTTCTTTCGCGCAATGGTTCCCGAGATGGTTTCGCAGGCATCGGCGATGACGGAGCGGACGTCGAAGGGTTCTATCAAGGGCGTGCGCGCTTTCGAAAACGAGAGCATGTCTTCAACGAAAGTGGCGATGCGGTTCGTGCTGCGTTTGAATATAGGCCAGCTTCGCTCGATGAATTCACTGTTGTTCTGGGCGAGGCCCTGATCGATGAGGTCAACACTGCCGCTGAGGCCGGTGATAATATTTTTCGCGTAGTGGGAGAGACCCGCGACGGCCTGGCCAATGGCTGCCAAGCGTTCCGCGCGCAAGTTTTCATCGATTAGACGCGCATTCGCAATTGAGGTCGCAACCAAACCCGAGAACATTTCCATCACATGCAAGTCGGCCCTAGAGAAGGGCCCACCACCCACCTTATTTACGACTTCCAGCACGCCGATGAGCGAATCACGATCCACGAGAGGAACCGCGAGCAGGGACCGCGTTTCAAAACGGCTGGCTTCATCGGCCTGCTTGTAGAAGCGCGC
>CALEZK010000378.1 GCA_937928585.1 uncultured bacterium
ACGCGGTTGAACTCCTCCATCGGCACATACATGCGCTCGCCGATGTCCATGCTGCACATGATTTTTACGCGGCAGGTGAGCGCCAACGCAAGCGCCTTGGGCGGGCTCGTGATTTCGTGCAGCACGCCGTCAATTCGAATGCGAATGCGGAAGTCTTCTTCGTACACCTCGAAGTGAATATCGGACGCGCGTTTGGTTACAGCGTCGAGTAACACCAGATTTACGATCTTGATGACTTCGGGCTCTTGCGCCAACTGGACCAGATTGTCCACGTCGCCTACGATTTCCTGCTGGCCAAGTTCCTCAAGCGTCAGCGCCGCATCGCCGTGACGGTCAATGAGGTCTTTCAAGGTCGATTCGATGTTCTCGCTCTCGAACGCATAGTTGTTCTTGATGAAAACGTTGACGTCCTGGGGATTGCTGATGGCACCGATGACCTCTTGCCCTGTCAACTGGGACACCGTGTCCAGCACGTCAAGGTTCATCGGGTTCGCCATTGCCACGACCAGTTTGCCGTCGCGCTCGCGAATGGGCACAACACTGTAGAACTTGGCAACGTCAGGCCCGATCTTGCGAATAATGTCGTCGCTCACTTTGAGTTTTGTGACGTCGACTTTCTCCATGCCGGCCTGCATGCCGAGCGCGTCAATGACGTCCTGCTCTTCGCAGAGACCCATCCGCACCAGCACGCGGCCCAACATGTCACCCGTGAGGCGTTGCCGCTGCAACGCTTCGTCGAGTTCAAGCGGGCTGATGACGCCCTGGTCTACCAGGATGTCGCCAAGCGCTCTTTCTTTCAGTGTCGCCATTTCGTTTCAGTTGCCTTGCGTTAATGGGTGATCGACTGCGACTTCCCGCGCGCCGGAGGCAACTCGCCTTCGGGCGCCATGGCCCTCGCATTCGCCTCGAAGTCGTCGGCCATCTGCGCCCGCGACAACGCATCTTCGTATTTGACGATGCCTTTGCGGTAAAGCGCCAGAAGATGTTCGTCAAGCAGATTCATGCCGTACTTGTGGCCGGTCTGAATCGCCGAGGTGATACGGTACGACTTGTTCTCGCGAATCAGGTTCTGAATGGCGGAAGTCGTTATCATGATCTCGAATGCGGCCACTCGGCCGAACCCGCTCTTGCGGGGGACGAGCGACTGCGAAATGATTGCCTTGAGGTTACCGGCAAGCTGCGTGCGAATCTGCTCCTGCTGGTTGGTGGGGAATGCGTCCACCAATCGGTCGATTGTGCGCACCGCGCCCGTGGTATGCAGCGTGCCGAATACCAAGTGACCGGTTTCGGCGGCGGTTACCGCGGCGCCGATCGTCTCAAGATCGCGCATTTCACCGACGAGAATGATGTCGGGGTCCTGGCGCAATGCGCGGCGCAGTGCCTCGGCGAAGGTCGGCACGTCAACGCCGACTTCACGCTGGGAAACGATACTGCGCTTGTGCGTGTGGTAATACTCGATCGGGTCCTCAATCGTAATGATGTGGTGATCAAAATTGATGTTGATCCAGTCGATCATCGTCGCAAGACTCGTGCTCTTACCTGAACCGGTCGGGCCCGTAACGAGGATCAAACCACGCGGCTGCGTGATGATGGTTTGCAGGCTCTTGGGCAACCCAATTTCGTCAAACGTGAGAATCTTGCGCGGAATCAAACGAAGTACGAGTCCCACATAGCCTTTCTGCTTGAAAATGGAAACACGGAAGCGGGCTATGTCTTCAAATGCGAATCCAAAGTCTGATCCGCCGACTTCCTGCAATTCCTGCTGGTTGTCAACGGACGCGATCGACTTCATCAACCGCTCGGTATCGTCCGCCGTGAGCGGATCCTCGCCGAAGTATTGCAGGTGACCGTGAACGCGGCCAACCGGCGGGTTCTCGACTGCCAGGTGCAAGTCGGAGCCGTCGCGGTCGATCAGCATCCGCAGCAAGCTCACCATCTCATACGCCATTGCCCAAAACTCCTTCGGCTATGCAGTCGTCTTAGCGGGACGATCAATAGGTTCGTCAACAGACGTAACCCGGTTTACTTCTTCTACGGTCGTGATTCCATTCAAGGTCTTGCGCCAACCGTCTTCACGCATCGACGACATGCCGCAAATACGCGCATGGCGGCGCAATGGCCCGGACGCGGCGCCGGACATAATCATGTGGCGCAACTCGTCGTTGACCAACATGAGCTCATACACACCAACACGACCGGAGTAACCTGTTTGGTTGCAGTTGTCGCAGCCGCGACCATGAAACACCTCGACTTTGCTCCAGTCGATTTTCATCGCCAGCCGTTCTTTCTCGAGGTCGCTCGGCTTGTGCACTTCCTTGCAGGATGTGCAAATCGTACGCACAAGGCGCTGCGCCAGCACCGCGCGCACACCGGAGGCAACCAGGAACGGTTTGATGCCAATATCCACCAATCGGATAATTGCGCTGGGCGCGTCGTTGGTGTGAAGCGTCGAGAACACCAGGTGACCGGTCAATGCCGCCTTGATGGCAATTTCCGCGGTCTCCTGGTCACGAATTTCACCGACCATCACGATGTCAGGGTCCTGACGGAAAATTGCGCGCAACGCGCGGGCAAAGTTCCACCCAATGTCGTGGTTAATCTGCACCTGATTAATACCACGAAGCTGGTATTCGACCGGGTCTTCTACAGTCACAAGTTTCGCATCGGATTGATTGAGCTGATGCAAGGACGCGTACAGCGTCGTCGTCTTTCCGGAACCCGTAGGACCGGTAACGAGCACAACACCCGTGGCCTGGCTCAACAGCTCTTCCCAGTTGCGCTGGTCATCGGGCGAAAAGCCCAATTGACCCAGACCAAGCAGAAGGCCGCTCTTGTCCAGAATACGCATAACGATGCTCTCGCCATGCACCGACGGCAGCACACTCACGCGCAAATCCACCATCTTGCCGCCGAGCGCGATTTTGATACGGCCGTCCTGAGGAATGCGGCGCTCTGAAATGTCCATGCCGGACATGATCTTCAAACGTGAAATAATCGAGGGCTGCGCGCGCTTGGGCGGCGTCGGCATGAGGTGAAGTATACCGTCAATACGGTAACGCACCTTGACGTCATGCTTGCCCGGTTCAACGTGAATATCACTCGCGCGCAAGCGAAACGCTTCAAGCACGAGGTGATTGATATAACGCACCACCGGGCTGTCACTGTCTTCATCATCGTCGGTGACAATGCCACCGCTTGGCCGTGATACTGATACGCTTTGATCAAAGTCAACGCTGTCCATCGAAATGCTGCTCATGCTCATTTCGCCACCGGACAGATTGCTGCCCATGCTGCTCATCGATGATGCCATCGAACTCACGTTGGACATCGTGCTGAGCGTGCTCAACGTACTTGCGCTGCTCACCGTGGAAAGCATCGATTCAACGGTCTTTTCGTTCAGGCCGTAGTACTTTCCCAATGCCGCGGTGATTTCTTCCGGCGTCGTCAATTGCGGCACAACGCGCCGATCCAGCAGGCGCTCAAGGTTGTCTATCGTCTGCACGTTCGTCGGATCAGACGTGGCGAGCAGTAAGTCGCCGTGCTCTTCACCGATCGGCACAACTTTGTATAACGTCGCGATCTGCGGATCGACCATGTTGCGAATGCGCTCGGGAATCTCGCGATCCGACAACCGAATAATTGGAATGCCAAGTTGGTATGCAAGCCCTTCCGCAATGTGGCTCTTGCTGATGTGGCCCAAGCGAACGAGGATCTCACCCAGCTTGCGGTGCCCCATCGAGGTCTGTTGCTTGTGAACAGCCTCGTCGAGCTGCTTCTGGGTAATGATTCCACGGCTAACCAGGCTTTGGCCGAAGGTCTTGTAGCCTCCATCCGCACCAGGAGAGCCAGGAGGGGTCGTTAGCGTTGCCACAGCATTATTCCTCGGCTATTTACAGCTACCAAACTGTACCACCCACAAGCCAAAAAGTCAATGATAATACTGCGAGTCGGTATTGTTGCAACTGAACTTACACCGATGTTTGTCAATAATTTAGGCAGGCGACAGGGCAACCGATTTACTCCCCACATCTACATTCCCAACCATGGTGTACGACCCCTTTTGTTCGTACATTTTCGGCTTTTGCGGTAATCCAGCCCAATCTGCTCGTCCCAATTGCAACCTTCGACGCTGCCCCAAGTTAGGACATCAGGACGAGGATTCACTACCCGAAAAAATCACACCTACTCCGTCTAATTGTCCCGTAGAAGTCAAGGAAAGTCAAGTATTAGCGGGGATTTGCGCAAAATCCACGTAACCCCTTATGCGCGCGGGGCGACCAAGGTCATTCGGCAGTCGAGACCCTTCTTGTCCATGGATGGCTTGAGGTGATTGAGCTGGCTCAGCATCACGATCGACCCCGTATCGTAGATGCGATGAAGCAGATCTACGAGCTCCTGGGACGTTACATTTGTTAGTGTCACTTCCACGGACGTGCTGTTATCGCCCCGGGCTGTCATGCCACGGCCGGATCGAATCGAGCACTGCGTACCCAGCTTGAGGTCCTTGGCGGCTTTGTCGACCTGGCTCCAGAGGTCAAAGTTGCCTTGGCCGATATTGGCGAGGATTGCCTTCTGGCGCGCCTCGGCCTTTCTGACCTCGGCCTGCTTTATCTTCGCATCTAGCAGTCTTTGCCTTGCCTCAACAATCTGAGCTCCGGAGTCGAGGTAAGCCTGGTATGGGCCTTCAAATAGCCACCAGACGCCCATCAGCACAACAGCGACAGCGCCGCCGATGAGCACCATGCGTTCACGGGGTTGCAGTTTTGATGTTGCCATTGTTCCTCTCGCTAGATCGTCGCCGTTATGGCAAAGGTGGTTCGGTTGTCTTTGGTCTGACGGGTCGGCTCGCCATCCACTTTTATGAGCGTCGAGGATTTCAAGTTCTCAAAGGCCTCGTTGAATCCGTTCTGATCAAGAACCTCACCCAGGATGGTAAGAGTCTGCTCAGTCCCTTGGCGCCCCAGGACTTTCAACTCCGTAACGCGGACTTTGCTATCGGGAAGTTTTTCCGCAACTTCGCGCAGTATTTCCAAAAAGGGCGGCCGCGCCAATGTTTCTGGCGACACCTGGGTGTCCGCGTCCATCGCCTTGGCATATGCTTCGTCCAGCAGTGCCATTGAAAGCGATCCGCCAAGATCGTCCGCCGGTCGTTCCGTGGTTTCACTGTCTGGGAAGGTCTCGGCATAGATTCCCCAGATCTGACTTCCGATCGATTCCATCTCCGCCATGTTGTTGCGGTACTGCGCTGCGCAATAACCCACAGCGCCCGCGAGAGCCACCAGCGCCAGCGCTGCCGTTCCCGCGAGCCGGTTCGCCATGCCCCGCAATGGGTTTTTCGGGGCGAGGCTACCCCTCCGTAACTCAAACGCGATCCCACCGCCCGCAGATGCCAGCGCGACGCCGGCTGCGGCCTCCCAAGTGTTGTGATCGAGCAAGGCCGACGGTGCCGTCTCGGGGGGGGCCTTCTCCAAATCGCTTCGGAATTTGGCGAGGGCCTTGTCGACGCCACGGACATGTTCCCCGAGGTTTACATACAAAACAGGAACGCTTAGTTCCGCTTCGAATGCTTCGCGCGCTGTTTCGTCCAGTTCCGCACCTGTGACGGTCAAGTCGGCGATGACATCTTCCGAATGCCAGGTCGTTGCGAACGCGCGCAGTGTGTTGCGCGTTTCCCGCGACGCCGCGCCGGGATTGGATTGAAATCGAGAAGCAGTTACCGGCAAATGGCGAAAGTACACGAGTGATTTGTTATGGACTACGGTGAGCAGGGCGCTGGCTTCGCGTACATGAAGTTGCGCGTGGAGCCCCGCAGGTTTGCGCTGGCCCGCAAGCCAGAGCGTCGCGAGACCGGCCGCATCAATACTGACCCCTTCGATCTCAATACCGGCATCCGTAAACGCGCCGAGCAGTTGCTCGACCATCACGTGTTTTACCGCCACCGCGAGCACTTCAGTCTCGCCACTTCCTTCACGAATAACGCTGTGGTCGATGATTAAATCATCTATCGGAAATGCCAGACTCGGCTCCAACTCGACAGGAACGGTGGCGGATACGCGCGCCCGGCCTTTGAAGGGAACGGTAAGCGTGCGCACCACCGTGCTCTGACTGTTCAAGCAGAGCACATAAAGGGATGGCTTGGATTTGGCCAATGCCAGAAGCCGCTTGGCGGCGGCGCCCACTGCGCTTGCGCGCTCTTCCTCCGAACCGTAGGCGAGTGTTGCTGCATGGTATTCAACAAGCGTCGGCAGCGCACCGCCGGTATTCATCACCGCCAGCCGAAGTTCTCCAGCAGTTACTTCAAACGCGCCAACTCGGGATGCCAGTCTCATCGCACTTCCTTCCAGTCCGCAATGCGGATTCCATCTACGCCGCCTTCGGCATCGCGCACGAGAAAAGCCTCGATGCGAACACGTGCTTCGCCGCACATTCCGTTGCCTTGAAGGCGAAATGACGTACTCGCGACGGTAAAGGGCCTCGAACGACGCGTGCTCTGACCGCCTTGGCCGCCTTGCTCTTGCGGAGGCAACACGCCGCGTTGAACCAAATCCTGATTACTGGAGAACGGCAGTCGCAGCCGTTCTTCCACCACAATGTCCGCCAAGCCCGGCATGGCGAGTGCCTCGCCGAGCGCAGTAAGCACCTCAACCTCGGCCGTATTGACGTTTACGCGACCGTTGCGATGGCCATGCACCGTAAACAACTCTGATAGCGGCAGCTGCGCGGGCTCTTCTCCTTCGATGCCGAAGAACAGCTCCGGTGTCATGCCCCGCACAAGGAGTAATTCCTCAACCGAGTTCATCGGCGCATTCTTGCATGGGTAAGGCGTTGTGAGTGACTGATAATAGTCGGCCTCCGCCCCGTTCGGGCGCTGCTCATCGTCACCATCGATCCAATCCAGGATTGCGTCGGTCGGATCTTCTTCGGCGCCGCGCTGTTCAAACAAATAACGCAGTGCCTGCTCAAGTGTCTCGTTCGGTTCCTGCGTGCGCGAGCTAAGCAACGCATTGAGATTGATCTTGCCGAACTCGTCGTCAATCGTGCATTGCATGACCGCGTTGTTGATCTCTTCAAACGGAACTCCATAGGCCCAAGCTTCGTCGAGGCTGTCGTATGCCGCGCCGCCCGCTGTGCCACCCTCTTCCCCTTGCGCTTGCTGCCCCGTGCCGCCGGTCTCGCCGGTTTGGGTGCCGGTCGGCGTCATTAGATCGGCTGTCAACAACGATATGCCGGACGCAACCGCGGACTTCGCGGCGATCATGGCCTGATAGTCGGATAGATTCGCGTCGACAAGCGCGACGTCAACCTGGGTCTCGTAGGTGTACTCGACCACAAGCACCGTAAGCAGCGCGACAAACAGCAACGCGAGCAACAGCGCCACGCCTTCGTCGTTCTTGTCGGATCTTCGCGGGTGCTGTCGCATTATCGTTGGCGTCCTGGCCCGAGCGACGTTCGATTGCCGCTGAACGGTCGCGCTCCGGTGAGCGATTGGTTGCCACCCCGACGTCCCCCATTCTCTCGCATTGACTCGCCGCGCGAACGGCCTCTGTCGGTCGCACTGGGCCGTTCCTCGTTGGCGTCGCCTTCCGTATTCGGCCGCTCGGTCCCGCCCTGCGTGCTATCGGTATTCTCCGCTTCGTCTTCGGCTTGATCGGCGGCGTCTTCCAACTGCGAGCGAGAGCGTCCGTCCTGCTGTAAGCCCATCGCAATCGGTATGGGAATTACACACTCAAAATCGGGACTTTCCTCTATATCGATGTTGCTTTCCAATTCATACGCGATTTCTTCGTCGGTGCGCGCAAAATTGATGCGAACATGAATGCACCAGGGCAGGCGACCCGACTCTTGCGAGTCCCATTCTTCAACCCATTCCTGCCCATCCCAATACAGAAAGTCGAGCGTCCGAATCGGCACGGACCACGACGGCGCTTCAAAAATGGGCATTGACGGGTCGTCGGTCAGCTGCTGCGTCACGTCGAGGTTGCCGGTCTCGTCCACCGCCTGCGCGTTGGATGCAAGCAGGGGCGTTTCGGTCGCTTCCAGCTTTGCCTGATCTGGAGTAAGATCAATTTCCTCAAACTCCTGCTGACTCGCATTGTCCAATTGGAAGTCTTCGCCGAGAATGCCATCTTCCCCGCCGATGACTTCATACCGGACTTCCTTAAAGTCGCCCGGCAACGCCATGCCTCCCATTAGCGCATTCGTGCTAACGAAACGCAGGGAATCGCGCGGGCCAACCGAATTCTCGTCATTCAGACCGATGAACTGAAATGCTTCCTGTTCGTACGCGCCATCGACGTAAACGGAGGACAGGTTTGAGCGAAAGCTGCGCTCGAGAAATTGGCGCAGGCGCATTTCTTCGGTCCGCACGCGCGCGACGGACATGCTGTCCGTGACGCTTGCAAAACTCGCGTACACCACCGCAACCAGCACGACCAGAATCGAAATGGATATCAGGACTTCCAGCAGGGTGAATCCGCGCTTCAGCATCATGCGCCACCTCCATCCGCGGGCGGCGGCGCCTCTTCCCCACCTTCGTCGTCGGCGACTTCACCGTCAGGCGTCACGCGTACCATGGCGTAAAAGTACAACTCGTGAAGTGCGCCGTCGGGATCTTCGACGGTAACGAGGACATTATGCAGCCCCGGGTACGACGATACGGATGTCGATGTTGTATTGGATGACGTAGCATCAACAGGTTCCGCTTCGAAAGAATAGGTCCAACCCGGAAAACGATCGCCAAACTCTTGTGAATCTTTCAGCGTGCCGGCCGCAATCTCCACTTCGGCAATTCCGACTGCCTGTGAAATGAGGTTGCGTACGCGCACCTCCTGATCGAGTCGGCTCTGCGCATTGACTGCGCTGTAATGCATTTCAAGCAGGACGAATAAAGAGGTGCCGAGAATCGCAAGCGCCACCATGATCTCGACCAGCGTGAAGCCTGCGTCTGATGACGCGCTATGGCGCGGACGTGCCGGCATTCGACGCCTCCTTTCCCTGGGTCAGATGCGCGCCGCCAGTGATGGGATCCCATACTACGGTGTAGTAACTCTCGCGCGGGCCTTTGATAAAAAAGGCGACGGACTGGTTCAAGCCAAGCGGCGTTATTTCGATATCGACGATTCCCTCGAATATCTCCTCGCCATTCACCAAAATGGACTCCAGCACGATGTCCTCGGGAAACTTTCCGTGATCGATGAGCGGATCGCTGATTTCTTCCCGCTCCAGTTCTTCGTCGGACTTTAGGGTGAAGCGCTCGTCGAACAAGGGCTCGAAGCGTCCATCAACGGTGTCGCGCGGCACGTTCTTTGCCCGCGCCTGCAATGACCGCTTGAATGCAAGGTTCAGTTCGTACAGTACTTCTTCGGACTGCTGTTCCAGCTCTGCCGCAGTACCTACAGCCATAAGCTCGTGAATATCAACTCCGGCTTCTTTACCCGTCGTCCGTGCATTTTCATCGTCGTCGTCTTCGAAAAAATCGCCGGTGACGCTGCCCTGGCCGACCATCAGGTCTTCCGGGTTCCACTTGAGGCACCAGTACTCGCCTTTCGCAAGGTCAAAGCGCACGGTTATGGGTTCGCGATGAAGCGCGCTGTACGCTACCGCAGATCTTCCGTAGTTCGCGAGACGACGCGCGGATCCTTCATGCTGCGAATAGAGAAATGCAGGCATCAGCTGCGGCAGTGCAACTGCCAATACCGTGGCAATGACAAACACCACGAACATCAGCTCTATCAGCGTGTATCCGTGCTGCGTCCGCCGTATCGGTTTGATCGTTGCCATTGCGCATGCCTTGAAGGGGCGATTAGCTCGTGGCCTGCAGGTTCCAGCTCACGATATCGGCATTCTCTCCTTCACCGCCCGGCGATCCGTCGGCGCCAAGCGAGACGATGTCGAAATCACGTCCGTTCTGCCCCGGGCAGGCATATATGTATGCGTTGCCCCACGGATCTTTCGGGACGACCTCTTGCTCGAGATAGTTTCGGCCTTTTTCGTTCTTGATCAAGGCTTCCAGACCTTCGGCCGATTTCGGGTATGTGTTGTTGTCGAGCTTATACATTTGCAGCGAGGTCTTGAAGGACGATATCTGCGCGCGCGCAGCCGTGACGGAGGCCTTGCCCGCTGCGCCCATGAAGCGCGGCACGACGATCGCCGCAAGCATGCCGATGATTACGATTACAACCATCAGCTCGATGAGCGTGAAGCCTGCATCGCGTCGCGCAAACGCCGTGCGCGCGGTGGTTGACGTTTCGTGCATTGTGTGTTCTCCTCTTTCTACATGCCCGAACTTATGTCGAAGATGGGCAGCAACAGTGACATGACCAAAAACCCGACGAACACGCCCATGACCAGTATCATGATCGGTTCCAACAAACTTACAATGCCGTTCACCGTAACTTCGATGTCTTCGTCATAGGTGTCGGCAACCTTTATCAGCATATTCTCGATCTCGCCGCTGCGCTGGCCCAGCTCGACCATGTTCAGCAGCATGGGCGGGAAAAATCCCGTCTCGCGCAGCGGAACCGTGAGGTCTCGCCCGCGCCGGACGCCTGCCTTGACGTCGTCCATGCACGACTCGATCACTTTGTTTTCCAACACCGATTTTACCACGTCAAGAGCGGTCATCATCGTGAGTCCGCTTTGCAACATGGTGCCAAGGGTCCGCGCGAATCGCGTGCTGATCATCTTTACGTAAAGCGGTCCGTACAGCGGAATCTTCATCTTGAATCGGTCCCAGCGGAGCCGACCTTCGGGGCGCGACACCCAGAACCGCCATAACACGAATACGCCTATGCAGCCCGCAATGATGACAAACCACCATTGGCGCACAAAGGTGCTGGTTTCAATCATGATGTTGGTGATCATCGGAAGCTCGCGGTTCTGCCGCGAAAATACCTGTACGATGCGCGGCACGATGAACGTCATCATGAAAGTGATGATGCCGACCGCAACAAGACCCATGAGTATCGGATAGGCCAGCATCGACGTTACGCGGTTCTTTAACCGGACATAGCGTTCGGTAATGTCGGCGAGACGCGTCAACACCGACTCAAGTGCGCCGCTTTGCTCTCCGGCGCGCACCATGTTGATATACAATTCGGAAAAGATCCGCTTATGGGCCGATAGCGCGTCGGCCAAGGTGACGCCTTCGTTCACTTTGTCGCGCACCGCAAACACCGTTTTGCGAAGACGTGGATTGGTCGTCTGCTCCATGAGCGCGCCCAGCGCTTCGACTAGCGGCATGCCGGCCTGCAAAAGCACCGCCAACTGGCGGGTCATCAGCGCAATATCGCGCTGCGACACGCGGCCTATCAATCCGCCGCGCTCTTCGGTGCTCACCTGCTTTCCGGCACTCGTCTTCGCATACGACTCGGCGACTTTGGTCGGGTACAACTCCTGCTCGCGCAATTTGCGGCGCGCCGCGGCCGCCGTATCCGCGTCGATCATGCCACGCACGGACTTGCCGGACTTGGCCATCGCTTCGTATTCAAAAACGCCCATGGATCTAGTCCGTCACTTCGATGAGGATATCGTCACGCGTCACCCGCATAACCTCCTCAATCGTGGATACGCCCTTGAACACCTTTGACGCGCCATCTTCGCGCAACGTGCGCATGCCGGCCTTCTTTGCTTCTCGCTTGATGACATTTGAGTCAACACCACGCAACGTCAAGTCCTGAATCTGGGGCGTCATTACGAGCAATTCGAAAATGCCGGTTCGGCCGTAGTACCCGCGGTCCTGGCATTTTTCACAGCCTCGACCGCGAAAGGCCGTACGGCCTTTCGCCTGGTCATGGGTCAACCCCAATTCGAGTAGGCTCTCCAATTCGGGCTCGTACTCTTCCCGGCAAAACTTGCAAATATTGCGCACTAGGCGTTGCGCAAGTATCGCCAATGTCGACGAACTCACGAGAAACGGCTCGATGCCCATGTTGACCAGTCGCGTAATCGCGCCCGCGCTGTCGTTGGTGTGCAGGGTGGAGAACACCAGGTGACCCGTGAGGGACGCCTGGATCGCCATGTCGGCCGTCTCAAGGTCGCGAATTTCTCCGACGAGTATCACATCCGGGTCTTGGCGCAGGATGCTGCGAAGCCCCGCCGCAAACGTCAGCCCAATCTTTGGCTTTACCTGAATCTGGCTGATTCCGCCCATCTGATATTCGATGGGGTCTTCGACCGTGATGATGTTTAGCTCCGGCGAAGATACACGCTGCAAACCGGCATACAGGGTTGTCGATTTTCCGGATCCCGTCGGACCCGTAACAAGTATGATGCCGTGGGAACTGAGTATCAGCTTGTTGAACGTGGCGAAATCTTGCGATTCGAGCCCCAACTCTTCCAGACCATACAGGAAGTTGCCCTTCTCGAGAATACGCATGACCACGCGCTCGCCATAGGCAATCGGGATGATCGACACGCGAATGTCAATCTCTTTGCCACTCAGCCGAATTTTGATTCGTCCGTCCTGTGGAAGCCGGTGCTCGGCGATGTTCATGTGCGCCATGATTTTTATGCGAGAGACGATGGCCGCTTGCTGCGATTTCGGCACCGTCAGTTTTTCGTACAGCACGCCGTCAATGCGGTACCGGACCCGAACCTCGCGCTCGAACGGCTCGACGTGAATATCCGATGCGCGCTCTTTCACCGCGCCGGAGATGAGCAGATTTATGAGCTTGATAATGGGCGCTTCGTTCGCAAGATCAAGCAGGTCGCGATCTGCGTCCATGTTGTCGAGCGTCTGAATTTCGCCGTCATCGTCGCCCGCAAGCACGATATTGTCGATCATGTCGCGCGCATTCTCGCCCTGCTGATCAAAATAAGTGTCGATCACGTTCTGAATCTCGTCAGCGCGGCAGAGCACCGGCTCGACATGTCCGTCGAGTAACATGCGAAGATCGTCCAATGGCAGCAGATTCACCGGATCATTCACGGCAACATAGTAAGTGCCGTCAACCTGTTTGAACGGCACCATCCGGTACTCGCGAATGAAACTTATCGGCACCTTGGTCGTAAGCGCGGAATCCATCGCGGAGCGAAGACCGCGCTCAAAAGGAATATCGAACTGCACGCTGAGTGCCTCAAGCACGAAGTCCTCTTCGACGTATCCCACGTCCATGAGAAGTTCGCCAATGCGCGTGCGCTTCTGGCGAATCTTCTGCAGCTCGAGCCCTTCCTTCACCTGGTCCGCGTGAACGTGGCCCAAGTTGACCAGAATCTCACCGAGCAAATGGCTGCGGTGGTTTGACACGGTTTACTGCGCTCCCTCGATGGTTCCGCGATTCACGTCCGCCGGCGGAGCATCCGAAATTCCGCGCACTTCATCCAAAGCCGACTCCGTCGGACGGTAGCGACTCCGCATCTTCGCCTTGGTGGGAACCTTCTTGAAAATGCCGCGCTCGAAGAAGACGTCCGCATTCGCGCGCGCCGCCTTTTCAGTCTGCGCGTCGGTGAGTCGTTCAAGGTCGATGCTTTCTTTCACAATGGTCGGCGTGATGAGCACGACAAGGTTACGCTTGGTGCGTTGATAGTCTTTTCTCCCAAACAAGGAACCTATCAGCGGTATGTCTCCGAGAATGGGCGTCTGCGAGCGGAGTCGGTCCGTGCCCTCGCTAAGCAGCCCGCCGAGTATGCCGGTGGAACCGTCGCGCACCACAACCTTGTTCACGATCTTCGACAGTGACAAGGTAATACCGGTCGAATTCGGGTCAATACCCACGCTGCTTTGAATCGGCCGCGAGACTTCGGTTTCGAGATCGAGAAATACATAGTCGCCTTCGCTGATCTGCGGCGTGACGGTGAGCTTCACACCAATTTCCTCGCGCTGCGTTGTCGTGAAGACGCTGTTGTTCGTGCCGGTGCCGCCGTCGAGCGAACGCTGCGAACCCGTGGGAATGGGTACGTCCTGACCATCGACGAGGCTGGCCTCTTCGTTATCGACCGTAATAAGGCTGGGCCGCGAAATGACGTCAAGCGCGGTAAGCGACTCAAGCGCCGTAAGCAGCAATGGAACATTCGGCACTTCCTGCGTCACCGTGCCGCCCGCTTCGTCGGGGAACGATATTTCCGTGGTGCCGTCGATAATACCGATGTTCGTGACGTCGCCGGAGTCGAGCGAGGCCAGCGGGCCCGACTGCAACACGTTCGCAAGTTGGGCAATATTATTCAGCGCAAAATAGTCGTTAGCGGTAAGCCCCGCCGTTTCAACTGACAGCTTGAAGCGGTCGCCGATGCCAACTTCCATGATGATTGCTTCAACGTGGACCTGCCGTGATGGTTTATCGATCTCCGCAATAATGGAATCGAGCAGTTTGTAGTCCTGTGGCGACGCGACGATCATCAGCGCGTTCGTCTTCTCGTACATCGCAATGTTGACGCTCTTTTCGAAAAGTTGTACATCGCCGGTCGCCCCTGCCGCCGACGCTGCGGATGCCCCCCCTGCATTGCCCCCCGTGTTTGCGCCGGGTCGCGCGCTTTGGCCACCCGTGCCGGTGCGCGGCGATCCCGAAGATCCGCCGATGAGCTGTTGCAACGTCTCTTGCACAGCTTCGGCGTCGGCATGAAGCAACTGACGCACGTGAATGTTGTTCGAGTCCGGCGGTGTTGGCGTGTCGAGCTTGTCGATTAGATCGCGAACGCGCTCCATCAGCGGCAACGATGCCACAACAATTAGCGCGTTGAGGCGTTCATCGGGGGTAATGCGAAGCGTCAACGCCTGCGTGCCGATTACTTGTTGCGTAGCGGCTGCGCCGCCCGTGGTGCTTCCGGGCCGCGTCGGCCGCGCGACCGGCGTGGGCTGGCGCACTACCGGCTGCGCGGTCGGCTGGCCGGGAGCGCCACCGCCGCCTGCCTGCGCTTCATCTCCCATAAGCACTTTGGTGATTTGCTCGGCGATCACTTCAGCCCGCGTAAACTCCAACGTAAAAAATTCCACAACTTCATCAAAACCAGGTGAATCGACCTGTTCGATAAGCTGCAGCATCTTCCGGATACTCGCCGAAGTGCCATATAGCAACAGCATGTTCGTGCGCTCGTATACAGTGACCTTCGCTTCCTTCGATCCAACTTCGGTCAGCAATTGAGAAACTTCCGTCGCTGCCGCATGCTTTATCTGGACGACCTGAAACTGATAATTCTCAAAGCCCTCTGGTACGACGCCCTGATCCATGATCAGCGGCGCCTGCTCTTTGCCCTGATCGAGCGGGACGATCTTCATCAAGTTGCCATCAGCCGTTTCCACCAGCTTGAAGTTGTACGTATTGAGCACCGCCTCAAATATCGGCATCACCATATCCGCGGGAATCGCGGCGTGCGTGATAAGCGTCACGGGTTGTTCGCCAACCGTCTGGTCCAGCAGAAAGTTCTTCCCCACCATCGGACCTATCGCCGCGATGACCTCGCTAAGCTTCTGCGCCTGAAAATCAAGATAGAACTCGGAGCGACCTTCAAGGCTCCCATTCTTCGGCCGGTTCTCATTCACCGGCAGCGGCGCCGCGGGAGGCGGTTCCTGCAACACGCCTTTCTGATCGGACTCCGGCGGCGGAAGTACAGCGGCGGATGGCGATGCGTTGGGGCGCGACGGCACCGTCACGCGGGGTTGCGGCGGGGTGGTTTCTTCCACCGCGGGCTCCGCGTCTTCCAGCGGCGGCACCGCATCCGCATCCATTTCGTCTGCCGCCGGATCCGCCGGCATTTCTGGATTGGGCTCTGGCCCGTTCTCAGCCGCTTCCAGCCCAAGCTGACGCTGCTTCTGCGCTCGCTGCTCTTGTTTCTCCGCCTTCTTTTCTTCTTTCTTTTCTTCTTTCGCTTCTTTGTCCTTTTCGCTCTTGCCTTCTTTGGACTTCTTGCCCTCCGTAGCGAAAAGCGAACTTCCATTCCCTTCCTGCGCCGACGCGGGCATCAAAGCCGGGAGCATCAGCGTCGCCGCCAGCAGCGCAGAGAAGACAAACATCCGCGGGCGAAACGCGCGCGGTGCCGTCTTACGATGGGTTGCGAAAGAATCGAGCAGTGTATTCATTCAAAAACCTATTGAACCTTGATGGTCAGCGTTTGGGGTTTACCGTCGCGCGTT
Source organism: uncultured bacterium (assembly GCA_937928585.1). GTDB lineage: Bacteria > Hydrogenedentota > Hydrogenedentia > Hydrogenedentales > SLHB01 > JABWCD01. Next base: position 16,067 of record CALEZK010000378.1, read on the forward strand.
ATACTCAGCCGCACCGTATTCGCGGGGCCTATCTTCTGGGCTATTTCACCTATCTTCTGTTCACTGTCTATGTTCATGCCGTTGATGGATTGAATCACGTCGTTATTCTTCAGCCCTGCCGATTGGGCCAGCGGTATGTTCTCCAACGAAGCCGACGTAATGCCGATAACGTTGCCCTTGTCATCTTCGACGAGTTGCGGATTCAGCTCCGCCATCAAGTCGGTGTAGCTGTAGGCATTCACCTCGTCGAGTATTGCCTGCCGTTCCAGCGTGACGTGGTTTGCACTTTCCGTCGCCCCTTCCGCGCCTTGACGCGAACGGCCGCCGGGCGAACCGGGCTGTCCCGTCACTGTACCGGTGCCGGGCGCCTGAATCGTCAACTCTTCATACTGGTTCTTGTTCTCGTTAAACAATCGCACACGGCGGCGATGCACCTCCGCCAGTTTGAGTCCCGGCATCACAACTTGATTCAAGTAATAGGTTGATACCTTGGGCGCGGGCGGAGGCGCCGTCGGATTGTCAATGATCGCAGTCGCTAGCGGATCAGTTGGCGAGGACGTAACCGTTGCAAGAAGTTTGAGCGGAGACGTTGAAGCGACAACCGTCGGCTCGGCCTCCACCGGTGGCGGCGGAGGTGGCGGTGTTGATCCAGCATCGCCAAAAAGCCTCCCGCTGACAATTGGCTGGTACGCCTCGCGCGGTCCCACCTTCGCAACCTTCAACTCGGAGTCGCCGATACCTTCCAGGTCGAGTTCGGTAACAACCACTTTAGGGCCGAACTGCTGCACCCCGATGAGGTAAATCACATACGCAATGCCTAGCGCGAGCAACAGATTGACGGCAGTAAGCGCCTGCCGAATCAATAGTCCTCGAACCATCGTGTCCTCCGTGCGTGAAGTGTCGCTGAATATGCAGTGGGGGTTACCCCCCGTCCGGTCGCGCCGCTTGATTCCGATGAGGGCGGCTATCCGCCCCAAGTATCGCCAAGGCATGGCTTTCCGGCTGAACAGTTAACGTGCCGAAATGCCGGCTGGTTGACGTGCTTATACGATTTATACCTACCGAACGTGGATCGGACAAAAGTCTACCCCACCTATAACCCCAATGCAATGAATGAGTGCCGTGTATTGCGAATTCTTCGTGGTGCAACACATCCAGTTGTGTGACCCGAGGCATTCGTTCGCATTGCGCACCGGTTGAGGCCACCCTTCTGGAAGCTGCAAAGTCAGGGAAGGATTCACGTGCACGGACATTTCCCGGCTCCGCCCGCGATTGTCTTGTCTGGCAAGACACCGGATCGGCCAGAAAGGTGTTGCAAAAAACAGGGCACCCGCACCGGATGGTGCGGGTGCCCTGGGAATTTCTCCAAAAAGCGGGGTTCTACTCGGCTTTTTTTGCCGTGAGCGTGCGCTTCCGCTGCTCGCGCTCCACTTCGCGCAAATGCTTCACGAAGTCATCCAGCTTCACAAGGGTGCGCTGCTCAAAGTTGACCGGCATGTACTCCCGCTTGCCCGGTTCGGAAACGATCGCGTCACCCTTCTCTGCCGCTTGCATTTTCTTGGCCTCATGCTCAAACCGCACGTGGCCCGGCATCGACGTGGGAAATACGTACTTCTCTCCCGTCCGCGGGTGCGGCGCGACAAGGTATTTTCCCGCAATGCCGCCGTACACGAAGTAGCCATTTGGTTCCTTCGACAGAAAGAGCAAAACCTCCTCGCCCACCGTAAAATTCGGGATCTGTTGCGACGTGCGCGCAAAGGCGCCTACCCGGCCTGTCGGATGCTGAATATGGACACGCCCACCGGCGTTCTGCTCGCCCTTGATACAAGTCTCCACTTCAACGACCGTATCAGTCACGATACGCGTGTTGTTCTCAATCCAGCGGCTCTCCGTATTCGAAACCTTGCCCACTACCACGAGATCGGACACGGCGAGATAGTCTTGCAGATTATACGGCAACATCTGCGCGTTTGCAGGGGCAGCGAGAAATAGCACCGCCGCAAACAAGAACGCTGCGGATGCAAGCGCGCGTGCGCGGCCTGCGCGGCGGCGCATTAAACTTGCGAGGAGTGCGAGCCCGGTAATCACCAGCAACATCTCGGCATGATTCACAATCCAAACCAGGCTTCGATAGGCATGCTGCGCAAAAGCAAGCGCCGTTGCGTTGTCGAGCAGGGACTTCGCCGCGCCGGGCGCAAGGCGATAATACAAGTCGGCAATGGCAGCGCCCACCGCGGTCTGCAACAACACGTTGTCGCGCATGGAGCGAATCGACGCCAGCGCAGTGTCGCCCCCGTCGATTGGTGTCACGATAACATTCAGCGGACACGTCTGATCTTGATCGCCGAACATGGGACGTCCCGTCGCAAGAATGATGTCCAAGGTCTTGCCGGAGGTCTGGCTGACAATTTTTCGGGTCAGCAAATCGAAAACCAGCGGCGTGCCCTGATTGACGGCGGAAAGGCCAAACAGGTTCCCGGTTTCGTTGAATACTTCCGACGGGAAAAGGGTATCAAAACTAATTCCAAACGCGGACGCACCATGCGTGCTGTCGTAAGTGGACCGCAGATCTCCGCCAAAAACAACGGGCAGAAACTCGCTGCTGGTCATCGCGTATGTCGCCTGAAACGTCGTTTCGTTGGTCGTTTCCAATTGTTTGAACAAACCCTTCACGCGGAAGTGACCGGCGAAACTCGGATTCGTAAGGTCCTCATAGAGCCCGCTCAACGTATCGAACATCGGGACTCGCCCCGTGCCCGAGTTGTTATCCGCATCACACCAAGCGCGCACCCATGTGCCGTTGATGGCAGTCGATGGAAGACCTTCGCGCGTTTGCGTCCGCGCGCGCTGGGATACTTCGAAGAAAATATCAACATCCGCGCGCGGATAAAGGAACGTCAAACCGGAGATGTCGTCCGGCGCAAGATCCTGGCCAGAGAGCGTTAGCGATCCACCGCCCTCATCGTAAAAATAAACGTCGTTCAACATGCTCGAGGTAACGCCGCGCTCACCGATTGTGCCGTCAAAATTACGCAGCGCGACGACGCGATTCTCTACATTTGTTCCAGCCAAGATGGACGCGTCTTCATCGAAATTTGAGAGAGGACTCCAATTCAGGCCAAGAGCGAGTCCGCCCAAAATAACGCCGCCGGACTTGAATAGTCCTCCGCCTGCCTCGGCTTCGAACTCTCTCGCCGCGCCGGAAAGTACAATGTCAACATCAAGAAACTCGCCGCCGTTTATCGGAATTGTCGAATTTCCAATCGTAATGAAAGTATCCTCAAATGAATATGCCGCAAGTGTCACCCCTAACGATCCCGCGGTGACGTCGGTTTCACCCCCCGCAACTTCGGCAGCCGATAAAAACGACACCATATTAAAGGCGTCAATCAACGCAAGGTCGTCTGTAAGCTCGACTTTGTCCGTGACGTTCTGACCGCGGCGAAATGCCATGAATGCTGTAGAAACAAGCTCCCACTCTTCCATTCCTGACAGCATTTTGACTGCTTCAGTTTCGTCGAAACCGTCCGTGGCAACTTCGTTCCCGACCTCAAAGTTAAACTCTACGCCGTCCCCTTCACCGCTCACATCGCCGTTATTATCTACGTCAAGCACGCTCAACGGCCACTTGACGTAAACAAGCTGTCCGGGCATGAGCGGATCAAAGTAGCCCAACGGATAAAAAGCCCATGCGCCGGGCAAAACTGCCATCATGAGCGCAAAGGCAACCACAAGGCGGGGCGTGACGTGAAATCTGGTGCGCACGCGGTGAATCCTTTCTCGTTAGCCGGAGGGCTTCCACCCACTGCAAGGCGTCATGGAGCGCCGGCCCCCCGGCCGACGCTCCACGCGCTTTCAAATCATCTCTAGCGAATCGACACTGCTACGCGCGCCTTCTTCCGGCGCGAACGCAAAGCCGTACCTCCGCCAATCGTAAGCAATAACACTATTCCGAACATCACGGGCATTTCGATTGCCCATGCTACCGGAGTAAGCACAATCCGGACAATCATCGCCAGCGCGGGCGACGCCGCCACGTCATCGGCAACGGCCGGGCTCATCGTGTAGTACGCGCTAACCAGCGCCGTTCCCGGCGCGGTCTTCAGCAACACGCCATCACGGAACGAGCGGAATGTGTCGAGGTGCGCGGTGAAGGGCGAACCATACGCGGCCGTCGCAATGAAGCAACCGCCGAGCGGGCCACCGCCGCCACCGCCAAACCCGCCGCCACCACCGCCGCCACCGCCGCCAGTTGGCGAATTGATGTAGTTAAAGCCATTCGGCTTCACTGCGACCAATCCGTTCTGATTGCGAACTTGGACGTCCAGCGGTCCCGTAAACGGAATCCCGCCCACGGGGAAGTTCACGCGGATTTGCGTTGAACTTGGCGAGCCTTGAATCGGCATCAACACGCCTTCAAACCTCACCTGCGGGTTCGCACTGAAATTACTACCGGTAATCGTGACAGGGAAGTCATCGCGCGTACCCGACGAAGGGCTGATTGAGTCAATAACCGGCGCGTTTCCGCCCCCGCCACCGGTCGTGATTTCGAAGTCGCTATACCGGTCGAACTCGCCCGTGGTCGGGTTGTCGACGCGTAATGTGATGTCGCCGTCACCGTCGGTATCCAGCGTTGTGCCGCTCGGTATCACCGCCGATATCGTTGTGTTCGTCGCCGAAACTATCGTCAGTGCAACTCCGTCCAACGATGCAGTCGGCGATGTGCCAAAGTTTTGGCCAACGATAGTTAATGGAAGACCGGTACCCGTTATCTCTTTCGGTAAGATATTGGGCGATACGCTGTCGATGACGAGGTCGTCCGGATCCGTGACGTCATCAACGGTGAGAATTGTCCCGGTCTGCACTGACTGCGACAACGACGAACGCACCCAGTTGAACCCGCTGTTGTCTTCGCGCGGGAACAGCTTGTAGTAAGGCTCGTCGTTAAAGATCGTGATGAATCCAAGTGCGCGCTGACCCCACGGGAACTCGCTGAACACGTCAAACTCGCCGGTACGCGTCGCCGGAGGCGGCGGAAACGTATCCGGATCAGGTTCGGTCGGCGTATTCGGACCCCATGACGCGATACCCACGCGGAAGTCATCGCCAAGCTGAATATCCGCGGATGTCTGTATCACGATGAAGAAATCGTTTCCGACGAACGGATTTCCAAGGCCCGAGCCAAAAGTATCCGGAATCCATTGGCGCCGGCGCGTCTGATTGATCTGCGCCGCCGGTATGTTGTCCGTACCCGGCGTCGAGAAGACCAGCAGGAACTGGTTCTCGACTTCACCCGCCTGACCTATCTGGAATGGCGGATAGTTCAATCGAATCGGGATGTCGCCCTCATCGAACACACCGTTCACGTTGCTCGGGTTATTGTCGTTATCGCGGTATATCGCGAGACCACTCAAATCGGGACTGTCATCCATTGGCAGCAAGTCGTCGACGACATTAAACTTGCCGTCATTACCGTTGTCATAGAACTCGACAATGACCTGCTCCAGGAACGACGGGTCACGCGCGATGATCCACGCGCCATTGCGCGGCGTTCCACTCGCGTTGGTCGGCGCATTCAGCGTCAACCGCGTTGCGTTGTTCGAGAGAATCTCAAACTGCTCGTAACGGCTGTCGATGAGGTAGTAACCAACGAACGCGTTCGTGGTCCAACCGGCTCCGCTTACCGTAAAGGTCGCTGGGCCACCCGTTCCCGTTGTGCCCTGTGCGGCGATTCCATCCCCTTCACGGTTTGTGCTCAAGTCAAGTCCAAGCACCGCGACAGGCCCGCTTTCCGCGGATATCGTTTGATTGGATCCTGCCAAGCTCGAGATTGTTCCAGCGATATTCGCTTCGATCATGTCGAAGCCAAACGGCTTCGGTCCGTAGAATTGGTAGATACCTTCTTCCGGATGGCTCTTGTCGTACACATCCAAACTAATCTGCGTCTGCGGCAACAACTGAAGTCCCGCCGCACGATCGTTCACCGCGCGTTCCGGCAAAGTCGAAGGCACCAGGCAGCGGAACTGTTCAAACCGGCGAATACTCTTCGACGTACGAACGACTACGAAGAGATCGTCGCCAGGGTTACCAGCGGGACCAAATGCCTTTGCACCTGCGTTCGTAAGCCCATCTTCTTCGGTTACGCGAATCGGCGACTTGCTCGAATAATTCGTCGGCGTAGCCGATTTCGCGGCAACAACTTCGCCACCTTCCTCCGTTTCGAGTGCAGCGGTATGGAGAAGGCCATCGCCGGATGACTTTAAGCCTCCATCGCCGTCACCATCGCCGTCTCCGTCGCCATCTCCATCGCCGCCCGTTCCTCCAGGGAAGTTTCCGCCAGCCCTGTCTACGGACGGAAGGCGCCACGGATCTGCGGGACGAAGACGAAGCACCCATGCCTTATCGTCGTCGTTCACGACGTTGTCGCCGTTCATGTCATCGCCTACACCGTCCCCATCGACGTCAATGAGTTCCGGTTGCGTGCGCCAGCGTAAACTGGCTAGCGGCACAGGTGTATCAACAGCGTATTCATTGACAACGCCAAGCGACGCACCGAAAACACCGTTTTGCGCGCCATATGTCGGCGGGTCGGTCGTATCGTCAACCAATACACCGTCCTCGACGAGCAATACGCCGGAACTTTGCGCCGTACCATTCACATCAAGCGCGAGCAGGTCAGACGGATCAAAATCCGGACCCCAGAACGCCACCGTCAACTGCTGCAAACGAATCTGCGCGAATTGGTTCGTGACAATATCGTCCGCGCCCGTAATATTTATGCCGATCATTGCAGTCGGGCGACTCAACGCCTCGATGTGCTGCTTCAGGTACCGGCCACGACGATTCGAAGCGCTCCAATCGTTCTCGTGCGGGAATTCATCCGGCCCAAGCGTCGCCGGCCAGGTAAAGAACGTCGGCAACGTCGGCTGCGTCGGCGGCGTAGGCAGGAACTGCGACCGCGGCCCAAACGGAGGCAAATCGTTGTCCGGGTGAAAGAACGGCGTCGTTTCGTAGGAATACTGGTTGACGTTAAAGGAGTGATCGCCCACACCCGCAATATTTGTTGCCCAAGCTACAACACCAACCGCATGTACGTCTTGGAACTGCGTGGCTGTCGTGCCCAGCGGGTCAAGCCAGGTCGAGAAATTGGGGAAAAGCAGCGGATTAGTTGTGAACTCGCCCTCGCCCAGATTAAACCCGCTTCCATAGTCAATATCTGTTAGCTTGGAGTACAAGTTGCTGGACTCATACGTCATAGCAAGATCGTGAATCTCAACGGTCGTCCGAACAGGTTTCGCATTCGTCTTGTTAAGCGTTCGTTCGGGGAACCACGGCTCGTTCTCCCACAGCGCGTTTTCCTGCCAAGCGGCTGTGATGTACTGACCTTCCAGAATGATGGGATCATCCGGTATCTGAGAACTTATAAAAATTCCACCGTCTTGTTGGGGAACACTACCCGGTCCAATGGAATTGGGATTCTCGCGACGCGGCTCAATGAAAGCGCGGAAGTCCGCACCATAAGTAAGCCCGATACCATCGCCCGGAAGCGCCTGGGAGTCCTGATAACCACTGTCTGGCCTGACTACAACGAAGTAGTCACTCTTAACAGGACTTCCGGCCGAGCTGTCTGGAGTAGGATCTAGCAATCCAGTTGGTGCCTCGTCGCCGGGAACGTCACGCCGCCGGCCCAAACCGCTGAAGCGAAGTCGTATTTTCCACCAGGGATCGCCGCCACCCGGCGGAAATGGCACGTACTCCCATCGCGGCAATCCGGAATTACGATCGTCCGGGCTTTCCGGAAGACCGAGAAAGCTAATACCCTCAGGAAACATCGGATGGTCTACCAGGCTGACGCCGCTCGAGCCTCCCGCCTGGGTTGGTTGATCGAAGAAACCGTCATTGTTGGTGTCGTAAAACACCCAAACACCGTTAAATGTAAAATCGCGATTGACCGCAGTGTTAACGTTGTCTTCTAAAACAAATCCGCCATCCACGTGCGTCTCAAGTCCCTGAACGGGATTAAAGCCACCATTCCCCGGAGGTCCAAGAGGATCGGCGCCAATGTCCGTCAGTATTACGTTTACTTCTTTCAAAACCGGATCTTTTGCAACGCCGTCGGTGTCAACACCGGGCGAACCCAACGTAGATCCGCCGTGTGCGTCGATTCCGATTACGGCTTTCCAATTCTCCAGCGAAATCAATTCCCTGAGTTCTACAAACTCCCCTGCGACAAAATCGAACGCGGAACCGGTTACATCAAACCGAGGACGGTGATATTCGCTTAATGGCGTATATACGGTCCTGGGATGTGCCCACGCGTTGAAGAAATCTACGTCTCGTGCGCGGCTCGGACCACTCGTGATGTCCCAAGCGCCGAAGCTCGCGCTATAGGCAGTCTCCGGATCGAGCGGTTCCTCCGGGTAGCTGTCCTCAGCCGGTGTGCAGTCATCGTTGACCGGGTCCGTATCGTTTATCGTGCGCATCAAACCGCCAAACCACGTGTACGCCAGGGTAAGCCGGCTTCTCCACGTCTTGGATGTGCGAACCGCCACAATGTACGATTGACCCTCTTCTGCATTGCTGCTGAGTACATTGAAATTTGTTAAGTTGAGGTTATAGATCAGGGGTGTTGTTATAGAATTGATATCGGTTGCCGGTTGTTCGGTGAGATTGCCGAATACGTCAAACCGCAGATTGATGCCCGTCTGGGGACCACGTCCGGTGACAAACCGGTCATCCGCATCCAATGTTCCCCAGTTTTCCGGGTCTCCCCCTTCGCGAAATATCGCAAACTCGAGAATATCGGACTCTCGAAGATCGAACAATCGCTGGTAGGAGCGATCATCGGCGGGGTCGTCTTTGACAAGAAACCCTAAACTAACGAGCCGGCGGAGTGTCACGTCCTCGCCACCCGTTAAAACCATCTGATACAATTGCGACCAATCACTGAGCGGAAGTAAGCCCGTTTCATTCGGCAATATGTCGTTGACCGCCAAAGTTGCCGTCCCGTCACCATCACAAACGGGCTGTGCGTTCGCCGGCGCCGCGCCGAGTAGTCCAATGGTGAGCGCCACAACGAATGCAAAGGCGCCCCGTACAAAATGCGTTCCCAAGATTGAACCCTCCAAACGGCTGCCCCGCTTGTTATTTTGGTGGTGTGCGGCGAGTGTGGATTGAATGCAATGGTCGCCGGAAGGGACTGCCCCTGCCCTGCGCGTAAACCAAGTTCCGCGGATCATAAGAATTTCCGCACCCTCTCATGGTTATGGCGTGCCATTGCTGACCCGAGCCAAAAATACCCAACCCGTCCAGACTACGCAGTATCCGCTCGTAAAGACAGTACAACCCCGGAGTCTGTGTGTCACACTCACTTATATCATAGAAGGTCAGGGGTGTCAACAAACATGGGCCACGCAATTCCTACCGTAGCAGAAGGTTAAGCATATCTACACCTATTCGCAGCCTTGCAGTATTGCTAAAATCTGTAAACTAAATACTTTGGCCGCCATCCCATGCCCGTGGCCAATTCATGCGCAACCCTGAACAATTCCGCGCGCAACTCATCTACCCACCAAGGTGTATTCGGCTTCAGCAACCTGATTTCCCGGGGAATACACGGAATGGTACGCAGCGTAGTTGCCCAACACTTTCTTGACAAAATCCCGCGTCTCATCGAAGGGTATCGACTCGATAAACGTATCAAGATCAGTTGTGGGGTAGCGATTGCGCCATTTTGAGACGTTTCCCGGGCCCGCATTGTATGAGGCTATCGCGTAAACCGCATTACCCCCGTTCCGGCCAAGGATGTACCGGTAGTAGAAACCGCCAAGCCGCAGCGAGCTCGCGGGCTTGGTCAGGTTCAGAGCGTGTGACGCGCCAATCTCCGGGTCTGTCTTCGCAATCCAGGTTGCCGTGCTCGGCATGAGCTGCATCACGCCGGTCGCCCCCGCGTGCGACTCAATCTTGGCCTGAAAGAGGCTCTCCTGCCGCGCAATGGCCAGCAGCAGCAGCGGATCGGAGTTGGTCTCGCGGGCCGTCGCCGCAACGGCTTCCCAATAGGCCCGTGGGTAGAGCGCGGGCATGGCCTCGGGCAAAGGTTTTTTATCGGCCAAACCCCACTGCGTGCGGTTAATGATATAGGATGCCGTTGCCGCCAGGCCGGTGTCCGCCACGGCGGACAAATAGGGCCCTGCCTTCTGCGTGTCCATCATCAGGTGGGATTGCGCCAGCACCTCCCACTCGGCCTCTTCATACCCGTGGCTGGCGAAAAAGCGCGTACGTTCGAGCCACGGTTCATTCGGCGCGGGCGCTGGGCGATGCGCGACAGGCAGCGCCCGAAGAAAACTGCCCGTCCCGGGCGTGGGAACGGCATGGCCGGTCGCGATGCCCTTCACGCCAAGCTCCACCACGCGTTGCGCCGCGCGGTGCGCGTAAAAATTGCCCACCCCGCCCGATTCGACTGCCTGGCGAAACAACTTGCCCGCAGTCTCGCGATCTTTTTTTGCAAGATACACGCGCCCTGCGTCATACGCCGCCGCCGATGCAAATTTGCTGGCCGGGTAGGATTCCGCGGCACGCAGTAAATGCACGCCGGCGGTCGCGTCGTCGCCTTTTGCCATCAGCAGCCACCCGGCACGGCAAAGCGCCTCTGGCGCACGTTCGGTAGATGGGCATACCTCCGCCAGCTTCAAAAATGTCTTAATGGCCACGTCCACCCGCGCGGGGTCGTCGTCGTGTTCCGCGTGCCGCGTGGCAAGCCACCACAAGCCCTCCGCGGTTTCATTCGTGTCGGGCAGTTGCGTCGCCAACAGATCGAAAAGCTTCTCGGCAGTGGCGCGATAGGAAAGCCGTTTCTCGGCGACGGACGCTGCTTCATTTTTCGGTTTCTTATCCGGTTCTTCTCCCGCGATGTGGTAACTGCGCGCAGCATGCATCAGCGCAAGCCTTCCCCATTCCGTATCGGGGTGCGCCTTCGCAATCGCAAGGAGCGCGGTTCGCGCGGCTTCTTTGTCGGAGTCCACGGCAAGCTGGATTCTCGCGCGTTGGTAGGCGATCTGGGTTGCAAATTCCTGTTGCTTACCCGAAGTTGCGGCGGAAAGGGTATTCAGCGTGCCCGCGGCATTGCCCCACTCCGCGGAGTAAACAAAGGCGGCGGCCGCCTCGACGCGCTGGCGCACTTCCGGCGCATTGGCAAGCCTGCGCACCGCTTCGAGGCGTTGCGTGCGCGTCCGGGCTTCTTCCAACATACTTTCGAAAAGCAGGTAACCCGATTCGCGCTGCTTACCGTCGCTAGAGGCAATAAGCGAATCGCCATAAGCACGACGGTACGCGTCGAGCCATCGCGGCGTCAGCGGTTGCGCGAAAACGGTTTCAAAGTGCTTTACCGCCTCGGCGTGTTGCTGTTGGCGCTGAAACGCCATGCCGAGTTCTGCCCGCGCCATAAGCGCCCACGGCTCGTTTTTCGCTGTCACAAGCAGCGCCTGCCAGTGCTTGACGGCGCCCGCAACATCGCCAGCTTTCGCCCTGCATGCGCCCATGCGCACGCGCGCAAAACCCGCCAGTTCTTCGTCAATCTTCGCGCAGGCCTCGTACGCCTTTAGCGCATCGGCGTAACGCGCTTCGGCCTCTGCCGTGTGACCGGCGATATAGTGTTCCCCGCCGGGATATACCGCGGCGTTCGCGCTTGCGCACAACAACCCAAACAGAAGCACGAGTTTTGATGCGCAGGTGCATGCGACTAAAGATAGTTTTTTCATTTCCTGTGCATCCTAACAACCGATAGGGCCGGGGTCAAAACCCCAGCGCGCGGAGAGCTCCGGGGCGAACAATCGAGCGCAGCCCCAACACAACCGCCAGACCCAGGGTCGCGATGGAAACGGTCATGCCCGCGTATACGCTCCAGGGTCGGTACTGGAACTCGATGACGTGCGCGCCAGGCGGCGTGGCGATTCCGCGAAACAATCCGTTCACTTTCAAAATCGGTTGGCGTTCGCCGTCCAACGTAGCGACCCAACCCGGCGCGTAGCTGTCCGCCAGCACCGCAATTCCTTCCTGGGGTGCGTCAACGCGCAGCACAATGCGCTCCGGAGAAATGTCTTCGACGCTGCACGTCGCGGTAGCCGGTGCAGCACCTGGTTCTATGCTCGCCGTGCGCGATGTGTTCGCCACGGCGCTGATTCCCGGTGATAACGCATCCACAACGCAAACCTGCGTAGAGTCGAATGCGGGGTTGGTGAGTGCGTCGAGCGTTGCGGGCATGCCCACCTCCACCAACGCGCGGGGCGTCCAGTACGCCCGTGGAAGCGCGTCGTCCACAATGTAAACACGCGCATCGCCCGACGCCGTGACTTCGCGCAATCGCGGTCCAACGGTCTCCCATCTGCCATCGAACATCGCGCCCTGCGGCGACGCGACGAGTACGCGCGCCGCGGTATATCGAATCAGAATCGGAGCAGGCGACTTCGGTGTGATGTCTTTGCCCGACGCGCGCGCCAATCCGGAAGTGGACCCGGCCATACGGTCCCACCATGCCGCCTGCGCCTCCGTGAGCGGATAATCAACCGCGCCGATTGCGTTGTATCCCAAAAGCATGCCCGAGCTTCCCATCAGCCCGCGATCAAGTTCGCGTGACGACAGCAGCACGCGCCCGCCGAGCGATTGATCGCGCGCGGAGGCGATCGCCTGCGCATAGGTCGCGTAAACGCCGGGTGCATCCTGGCGGGGGTGCGTGAACGCGGTTCGGTTCGCGTGCGTCACGTCTATCAACAGCACAGCGCCAAGCACCGCAATACAAATCGGCGCGAGACCGCGCAAGCGAAGCGGGGTGAATACGAGCAACGCGGCCGCAAGCGGGATCAGATATCTGCGCGCTTCCGCGCCGAACGCGTAGAACAGAATCCCCGCGCAACACAGCACAAGCAGGGATTGAAACCAAATCGAAGGTGATCGAAAGGTGCGTCGCGGTACGAATACGCGATCAATCGCGATCGACGCCAGAAGCGAAACGGACAAGAGTGCAGGCAGCATGAGCGCTGCAAGGGGAAATCCGAATGGCAGACGCGAACCCCAGAGCACCGCCGCCGTTGCGCACGCGCCCGCAATTACCGCAAACACGATGGCGTCGCGCCGACGGTGTCGATGAAATAACGCCGCGGGCGCGATCGCAATCGGAATGATTCCGAGATAGGCGAATCGAGGGGAGCCGCCCGGTTCGCTTGCGAAAACTGCAACAACGAGATCCACCGCGCTTTCCGGCACGGAAACTTCCACAGGCAGATTCCACAAATAGGCAATCGGACTTTCCAGTTGCATCATCCAAAGCATCGTGGGAATCCACTGTATAGCGGACGCGCCCACTGCGATAAATGCCATCAGCCCAAGCCCCAGCGCGCGTTGGCGCAACCGCACGGCGGACTGATTTGTAAACAGCAGCGCCTGCATGGCGTAGATCGCGGCCGCACCGCCTGCCGCCAGTGTATACGCGTGCGCGCCACTGAGGATGAGCAACGCGCCTGCAACGCCCACGATAATCGCCGTCGCCGCGTCGAACCGATGCGCGTATTCGCGGATCGCCCAAAACAATAACGGTGTCCACGCCATGGCAGCGGCAAGTTGCGGACTACTCATCGCAATCGCTGAAAGTCCGGAAAGGGCGTACACCATCCCCCCGAAAGCCGCGGCAAGATATCCGGTGCCCGTGGCGCGTGCGAATATTGCAAAGAAAGTGCCGGACAAAAACACACCGAGAAACGCGTTCATCGCGAGCGCGTCCTGAGTCGGTAAGAATAGAAAAGGCAGATTCAGCGGCTGAAACACACCCGTCCGCGAATCGGCGAGCAGCGGAGCGCCGCAAAGCTGCCGCGGGTTCCATAAGGGCAAACTGCCAGAACCCAATCGTTCAAAAGTGTAATCGAGTACAGGGAAGGTGTATTGGTAGATCCCGGCGTTTTCATAGGACTCGCCAATGCTCGCGGCCCGAATCTGTGTCTCATGCCAGACCACCGGCGCAAGTACAATGAAAAGCACCGCAAGCAGAAAACACTGGGGCAAGCCGTACCGGTAGGAGGGCGGTTCGGGCAGTTCCAGCGGCGGTGACGATCGCGGCCATTTCACGGGTCAATCGCTCCGTGACAGGGTGTGGCGCACGGACGGATTAGTCGAACACACGAGTCTTTCCGCTTCCTTTGTCGAACCCGGCCCTTAACGTGGACGCATCGTAGCACTGGCAGCGGGCCATTCCAAGGCATTTGGGCAAATCAATAATTCCTTGATTGCCGGCACGTCCAGCTGGTCTAATGGTAGAATCTATGCAGTTTTCTCCAAGAGGTGCGGATTTATGAAGCGTAACGGATTTACTCTCATTGAACTATTGGTCGTGATCGCCATTATCGGCATCCTCGCGGCCATTCTACTTCCTGCCTTGGCCCGCGCACGCGAAGCGGCCCGGCGGGCATCCTGCCAAAACAACCTGAAGCAAATGGGCATTATCTTCAAAATGTATTCCGGCGAGAGCAAGCGAGCCCTTCTCCCGCGCACCCACGGCGATCAACAATTTGGTCCGGCTGCCAATGCAACGGGCTGTGAAGCGGGTTCACTGCAGGCCCAGCCGGCCTTCAGTCCGCTAATGCCCGCAATTTTTCCTGAGTATCTCACCGACGTCAATGTGCTGATTTGCCCGTCGGATTCACTGGACGTCGCCGCCGACAATCCGACGTTGCAGGTTAAGGATGATGGCAGCGGGCTTTGCGAGTACGTCGGCTACGTCACCTATGGCGATCAAAGTTACAACTACTTGGGCTACGCGTTGGACCGCTGCAACACCTCGAACCCGTCTGTAACGGCGCCGTTTCCCGGACCCGCGCAGTTGGTGGGCGCCGCGCTCATCTACGGTGGCGTGCTGTTCAATGAAGACCCATCCGATGACGCTGTTCTCGAATCCGATATCGACCTCAACGACGTCGGTTTTGGCGGATTGGGCTACGGAAACGGCAGTGGCGACTTCGTCTATCGGCTTCGCGAAGGCATCGAACGTTTCTTTATCACCGACATCAATGACCCGACGCGTAGCGCTGGCTCGCAAAGCACGCTTCCAATCATGTGGGACAAACTGAGCACCAACGTCTCCGGTGGCGTTGGTTTCAACCACGTACCCGGTGGATGCGTCACGTTATACATGGACGGTCACGTCGAGTTCCTGAAACTGGGTGATCGCTTCCCGGCGACGAGTGCGCATGCGCAATTGAACTCGCTGTTCGAGTAACGCGAACCACAGAACTTTTGTGAAAGAGGCCTCCGGTCTGGCCACGGGCGACGCTACCCGTGGATGAACCGAAGGCCTCTTCACTTTATCTACGGCGTGTCAATCTCGACCGCGAATTTTCCGGTAACGCCGAATGGCTCGACACCGGCGAGCAGTATCGTGTAAGACCACGACCCCTCGTAGGTGTCCATGAAACCATCTACATCCGCGTCAACACCGACGCCCCCGAGCGTCAGCACCACGCACAGCGCCGTTGTGCAGCCGCCGGAGATCAAGGTCAGATTACCGTTGTCCTGCAGCGCGCCGGACACGTTCACCACGCTGGGCGGTGGGGTCTCGACCCATTCAGGCAATTCAAGGCACGAATAGTCGATCGTGATCGTGCCGTTGACCAAATGATCTTGTGGAAACGCGGCGGCAATGTCTTGAGTCAACACAATCGACAAGGGACAACGCCGCACCTGTTGCGGATCTTCTTCGTTGCTCTTCCCTTTCCACGTACCGGAGTATTGGCCTTGCGCGCTGAACGGCGGTGGCGGGAAGGTGCCGGGCGGGCAGCCCGCTGTAACGATCACGACAATTGCGGCCAGACACACGGGTACACTTTTCCAAAACTTCATGCGAATTCTCCCATTGGTCCAGGCGCAGTGTTCAGTAAACCCCTACGCTTTTATGACCTCGGGAAGCGCAAAAAAGGTTTCACGAAACTTGTTACTCGCGAATGGCCACGGGAATCGTGATGCGCAATGCTCCCGGCATTGTCGTCTCAATGATCACCTGCGTATCGCGCAATTCGCGAAGTGCCGCCGCACCGCGCCGTACTTCAATCTGACCCGTCGCCGATGCGTCGACGCTCACCGATACGCTGTCATGCGCACTCGTGGCGCGCGTGATCGAAACAGGCGCGCCATTGAAATCTTTGATCTCAACGCGCTGCACCGTGTCGTCTCCCTCAAACACAACCGCTGCCGGCAATGCTTCAACCAGCATTGGCGCCACGAAGTAAACAGGAATCTGTACAACGGGTTGATCCGTGCTTGTCGTGACGACATAAACGTAAGCCTGCTGCGCACCGCCGGGGGCGTCGTCGGAAACATAAACATCCACGTGGGGCTGCTCCGCGGATTGCCCTTTGCTGATCTCTGCGCGCACGGCTCCCTCCGCAAGCACAGCCCGTATGCGCGGCGCATCGCCCGCGCCGCTTCCGCGTACGAGCAGTCCGCCCAGCCGTTCGCCACGCGCTGTGGGCGCACGCGTAACGTTGAGTTCCTGCGGCGTTACGACAATGTCTCCCACTACGTCTCCGCGCACAGGCACCGTGAGCGTTGACTCTTCGCCCTCCACGCGCACACGCACGGTAACGGTCGCGGAGAAATTTCCCAGCGGGGTTGTGTCCGCAAGCGCAAACTTCAGATCGATCATGCGCTGCGTGTTGCGCTCGACTTTGTTGGCCGCAATCACCAACTCGGGCCGGTCGCTTTTCACTTCCAGCACTTCAATGTCCTTCAATGGATCTCCCGGAGCAATTACTACCGTGCGGCGAATCTCGCCGCCGCGCGGTGTTTGCTGCCAGACCAAGCCGTTGACGGGGCGCACCACCGCAACCGCTTCAATGACAGCCGTAACGGTTACGGTGTGGGCCGGTTTGGCGGGATCGTTTGTTGTTATCGCGATAACCGCGGTCTGTTTGCCGAAACGATTCGCCGGATTGAATTCCACCGGCAACGCGAAACTGCCGCCCGGCTGAACAATTACCGTATCGTCGGCCGGAAACGTGACCTTGCTGCAACCGCAGGACGCCTGTACCTTGAAAATTTCAAGTGGCGAATCACCGTCGTTGTATACGGTAACGTCCTTGGAAACGGGCGCATCGTTTTTCACCGCGCCAAAGTTCAGCGTCTCCGGCTCTACCCGTGCTTTCGGAGCCGCGAATGCGCTCGGCAAAACGAATGCGCCCAGCAATACCATTTTCGGCAATGCATGGACCACGTGACGCAAAAGGGGGAATTCTTGCATGAGTCTTCCTTGTTCCTAACCGGCTTCATTCTGCCGAAAGTCTAGTCGCATTTCATTTGCGCAAATGCGCCAGTACAATGTTGTTCGCGCAATGACACACCAAATCCCCTGGAGGCCCATATACCATGCCGCGACCACCGATTCTCCCTACAATAAACTGGAACGCCGTTTTTGAATCCGGCCTGAACTTCGAGCAGTGGCTTAACGTCGCGGAAAACAAAAGCCACGCCCAGGCAATGGAGGATGCGCGCCGATCGCAACCCCTCGACGCGCACATCATGGGGCTGCTCGGCGCCCTCTCGCGCACCGTGCATGTAATTGCAATCGCGGAGGATTGGTGCGGGGACGTCGTCCGGCATGTTCCCGTGCTGGAAGCCATGTCGGATGCGGCGCCATCGATGAAGACGCGCTACATCTCGCGCGAGCAGTGGCCCGATGTGTTCGCGCGCTTTCTCACCAACGGCGGCGAAGCCATTCCAAAGTTCATCTTTCTGAGCGATCACTTCGTGGAATGCGGCAACTGGGGTCCCATGCCCGCGTATTGTCGCGAACTCATTTCCCGCGGTAAAGCCGCGAATGACCCAGGTGTCGCGCGACAAAAAGTCTCCGCGCTATACGCCGCGGACGATTCCCGGCGCGTGGTCGTTTCGGAGCTGCTGCACCTGCTGGACATTGCCGCTACGTCTGCGCTGTAACGTGCCCGATGCCCTCGATCGTGATGACAGGAGGAGATTCTACCTATGAAGCGTGTTAATCCAGTTCTTTGGACCGCGACGACCATTGCGCTCAGCGTAGCGTGCAGCGTAGTCGCATCGTGGTCGATGCAAACAGGCACGGCGCACGCGGCCTCGCCCGTGGTGGAGGCTTCCGAGTTTCGCCTCGTCGACAGCGCTGGAATCGTGCGCGGGCGAATGGGCACCGACGCGGACGGCGCAGTCTGGTTGCAACTGGCGGACAAATCGGGCGAGCCGCGCGTCTCGCAGGGCGTAATGGCAGACGGAACCGCGATGGTGAATCTCCGCGATGGCGAGGGTAATCCGCGGCTGTTTCTACAGGTAAGCGGGAATGAATCGCTGCTGAGCATGCGCGACAGCAAACAGCGCGGGCGAATCTATGTTCAAGTGAACAACGACGAACCCTTGATCAATTTGCGTGACAGCGGTGGCAACGGTCGCGCGTTCGTAAGCGTGGATCAGCAGGGGCCCGCAATTTGGTTCAACGACGCGAACGGCCGCAACGTGTTCATGCAGCGATAACGGAACTCTTAATTCGCGGATACTCGGCGCGCCCGCGTCGGCGGCCACCATACCAGCGACGCCGGCCCAATCAGAAAATCCCGCGGCACAAAACCAAACGAACGGCTATCGGGCGCGCTGTCGTCCGGGTCGCTGAGCAACAGGAATTTGTCCTGCGGTATTGTGATGTTTCGCTTAATGCGGCCCATCGTGGTCTTGCCGTTTCCATCGGACGGATCGGCCTTTACGCCGGTAGTGTTGCCATTGACAACAATCACGCCGCCCTCAAACGTTATCGCATCGCCGGGCATTCCCGCTATCGCGCCAAGCAGCGCCTCGCCCGCATAGTCAATCCCCTCGGCGCTGGGCACAAAGTAAGCCACCAGTTCGCCGCGCTCTGGCGCGCGCCCACTGGTAATGCGCCGATCGGCAAACGGTCTGCGAAGCCCAAACGCGAGTCGATTCACAAGCACCCGATCACCGCGATGCAATTTGCCAGACCACCCCTTGGCGCGAACGCGCAACGATACGGCGCAGAACGGACGCACGATAAATTCATAGCCCAGCAACACTCCCGGAATTCCCCAGAGCAACATCAAACCAAGGGTTGTATCCGTGAAGCCGCTAAGGTCCTTTCGATTGCGTATCGGCCACCAAACACAAAATGCGCGGCCAAACATATAGTCTTCCGGCACCCAACCAAAGTAACGGCCATCCTGACTGAATTGACTGTTGTCACCCAGCATGAAGTAGTGACCTTCAGGAACGACGGCGAACTTATCGGACGGCAGTATGCCGTAACGCATCTCCGTCTGGCTCCCGTAGACGCGAGAGTACTCTTCTTTCAATTGTTGGATGGTCTCGTCCACATTCGGGGGATTCGCCGCAAGTACTTTCGCTTCGACCTCGGCATAGGTCTCTGGAATATTCGGCGAGGTGTATTCGACTGCCGGCATCTCGGACGGCAACGTTAACGGTTCACCATTGATGAAAACTTTCCCGTCTGCAATGTGAACATGCTCGCCCGGCAGTCCAATAACGCGTTTAATGAGCACTTTGGGCAAAAAGAAATTCATCGCGCGTTGCCACGGTGAGTTGCCGGGCTGCTCGGGCTCTACATTGCGAAACACGACGATGTCGAACCGCTCAGGATGATCCCACGTCCAAAACCGTGTCGTTGTGAATGGAATGCGCGGCCCAAATGCCAGCTTGTTCACAAAAACGCGATCGCCCACAAAAAATCCGGGATCGCCGTTCAATGTCGGCACCATCGAGTCCGTCGGAATGCGAAATGGTTGTATCAACAGCCACCAAACCGTAAGCACCAGCACGATAAGGCGCAGCCAGCTTCCGCCGTTCTCGCGCGTCCATGGCCCCGTGATTACCTGTATCGCGGACGCGATAGCGCCCCAGGGCGACGCGTCAGACACGGAATCCTTATCGCGCTTGCCCGACACTAACGATCGTCCTCGTCGCCGACGCGCAGCAACGCCATGAAAGCCTCCTGCGGCACTTCGACCGACCCGACCTGCTTCATGCGCTTCTTGCCTTCCTTCTGCTTCTCAAGAAGTTTCCGCTTTCGCGTGATGTCGCCACCGTAACACTTCGCGGTAACGTTCTTGCGCAACGCAGACACGGTCTCGCGCACCAGAATTCGACTGCCGATCGCCGCCTGAATGGCCACTTCGTATTGTTGTCTTGGAATAAGCTTCCGCAACTTCGACGCCAACTGCCGTCCCATCCATTCCGCGCGATCTTTGTGCACGATTGACGATAGCGCATCCACTGGCTCGCCATTGAGCAGAATATCCAGCTTCACAAGGTCGCCCGCGCGAAACCCGATTATCTGATACTCCAGAGATCCGTAGCCGCGCGTATACGACTTTAGCTTGTCATAAAAGTCCAAAACGATTTCCGACAACGGCATCTGGTAAATGGCAAGGCAGCGCCGCGAATCAAGATAATCCACTTTGACGTGTATGCCGCGCTTCTTCTTGCACAGCTCGATTACGGCGCTAAGATATTCCGTAGGCGAAATGATCTCCGCCTCGATGAATGGCTCTTCCACCTTCATAATCTCGTTCGCCGCCGGCATTTTCGACGCATTTTCAATCGTCATCTCGGTGCCGTCGTTCTTCGTAACGCGATAGGCCACGTTTGGCACCGTCGTCACAAGGGTCAAATTGAACTCGCGCTCAAGCCGCTCCTGAATGATCTCCATGTGGAGCAATCCAAGGAAACCAAGCCGAAATCCAAACCCGAGCGCGTCGGACATGTCAGCCTGGTACTTGAACGACGCATCGTTGAGCTGAAGTTTTTCCAATGCGTTGCGCAGTTCCTCGAAGTCGTTCGCAACCGCCGGATACATGCCGCAGAACACTACCGATTGCGGTTCCTTATACCCGGACAAGGGTTCCGCCGCGGGCTTCAGCGCGTCCGTCACCGTATCGCCGATCTTGGTGCTCTGCAAGGTCTTGATGTTGCAGATGAGATACCCGCTTTCGCCTGCCTCGAGACTCTCTGTGGGTACGATCTCGGGCGTAAACACGCCCAGCTCGACGACTTCATACTTCAACCCGCTGGACATCATCATGACTTTCTGGCCCGGCACAATACGGCCGTCCATCACACGAATGTAAATGACCACCCCGCGAAACGCGTCGTACTTCGCATCGAAGATGAGCGCCTTCAACGGCGCATCGCGATCGCCGCTCGGTGCTGGCACCCGCCGGATAACCGCTTCCAAAGCCTCCAGCGCGCCCGTGCCTTCCTTGCCACTGGCCAGAATGGCGTCGCTCGCGTCAAGCCCCACAACGTCTTCAATTTGCCGGCGGCACGATTCGACGTCCGCGCTCGGAAGGTCAATCTTGTTGATGACCGGAATGATCTCGAGATTCTGCTCGATGGCCTTGTACGCGTTCGCAAGGGTCTGCGCTTCGACACCCTGCGCGGCATCCACCAACAATAACGCGCCCTCGCACGCCGCAAGGCTCCGGGATACTTCATAAGAAAAGTCGACGTGACCCGGCGTATCGATAAGATTCAGGACATATTTCTGGCCGTCCTGCGCGGTGTAATTGAGCCGCACCGCCACGGATTTGATCGTAATGCCGCGCTCGCGCTCGATATCCATCGAGTCGAGCGTCTGCTCTTTCATCTTGCGTTCTTCGACCGCTTTGGTGACCTCAAGGAATCGGTCCGCAAGTGTCGATTTGCCGTGGTCGACGTGCGCAATGATGCAGAAGTTTCGGATTTTGTCGATTGGTGGTGCTGCCATGACGATTCGTGTTTACTCGTTCCCGATTCGATTTCAATACATTTGGTCAATAACCCGGAGACTACGAAACTCCGAATCGATATGGCGCAATATATAGCGCCGCAAAGCGACGAATGCCCTGCGCGTGTCCTGCCGATAGGGACAGGATGCGCCCGACGCGGACAGCGCCCGAAACTCGTCCATCTCAGCGCTGCCCGTGCGCACGCGCTCTCCTTCGTCAAAGGCGTCCGCGCTGCTCAAATCCGGTTCGAAACCAGCCGCGCTCAACAAGCGAAGCAACTGCCAGGTCGCGTGCGTGCGCACGGGCCCGTCCCACTGCTCCAAATCGTCCAGCCCGGTCACGAGGGCTTCAAAAAGTGCCTGCGAAGGTTCGTTTTCTTGCGCAACCTTATATGCAAATTCCAGCGGCAACGCCGCAAATACGCTCTTCTCCAGATTGGATTTGATCGGCCCGTAGCCATTCAGAAGCGAAGCCTCGGCCAGGCGCTGAATGCCGCGTCCATCTTTCCAGTAATAAACGATTTCCAACCGGTTAAACGTGTCGAGCATCCCCGCGAGCGCGCTCTTCGGGCGCTTCGCCCCGCTGGCCATACACGCCATTTTGCCGCGTATCGGCGTCAACATCGTCACAATTCGGCTGGTTTCGCTGAAGTCCACGCCGCGTATCACGATTGCCTCGGACCGCTCTTGCGCCATGCTCAGCCTCTCACCGTTTGCACCCGGCGCGCAGCATCGCCCACGCAGTATTTGAGCGGGGATTCAGTCGCGGGCCGCGGCAGGTGCACAAACCGAGATCATACCGATGCCCCGATCCCAACGCAAACGGGGGCGAAATCGATTGACAGGCATTCCCCGCCCGGAATCCCGTTGATCCCCTTGCCGTGCCTCGGGGAAATTGACGTCATGCAACTACACCGGCTTAAGCTGTATACCCCCCGTCGCAGGTGATCACCGCGCCCGACGTGTAGCTCGAAGCATCAGACGCAAGGTATACCGCCGCGCCAACAATCTCGTTGGGCTGCGCATGGCGCGCCATGGGCGTGCGCGATGTGAAATGCTCCAGCATCTCCGGGGAATCGATAAGCACCTGGGCAAACTTGGTTTCGACAAGTCCAGGGGCAATCGCATTGGTCCGCACGCCCGCGCCGGAAAGCTCCTTCGCAAACATCTTGGTCATCGCAATCACCGCGGACTTCGTCACCCCGTAGATCCCCTGCATCGGCGGCGGCGAAAACCCGGCAATGGACGCAATATTGATGATCGAGCCCTTCCCCTGTTCAACCATCATCCGCGCCGCGTGCTGCGCCATGAGGAAATAGCCCTTCACGTTCACTTCAAAGGTCTTGTCGAACGCGCTCTCGGGAATATCAATCGCCGGGCCAAAATAAGGATTGGCGGCCGCGTTGTTCACCAGCACATCCACCCTGCCAAATTCTTCCTTCACGCGTGCATACAACGCTTCGATGGCCGCCGTCTGTCCGGTGTGACAAGCGATTCCCAGCGCCGCGCCCCCTGCCGCTTTAATCGCATTCGCGACGGCATCAACGCCGTCCTGCTTGCGCGAGCATACAATCACCGTCGCGCCCTGTTCCGCGAAGCCCATCGCAATCGCTTCGCCGATGCCGCGGCTACCGCCGGTGACAATCGCGACGCGACCTTTCAAACTAAAGTCCACTATCGACATCCACCCTCTCCTTCGTCTACCTGTTTCCCGCGATATGATTTACGATTGCCGGGCCGTGCTCACGGCTGTTCTCTATAAACACGATGTTCGACTCCTGCCCCGCGCAGAGTGTACCCGCGACATACAGCCCGGGCACGTCGGTCTGGTAATGCTGATCAAGCACCGGCTTCCCGCAGGTCGCATCGATAGTCGCGTCGAGCGACGCAATCAGCGAAGTATCCGGTTCGTAGCCCGTCATTGCCAACACGAAATCGTTCGCGATGACAACATCTTCTCCCGATCCATTCCGCAACACGACATCGTCGGGGCGAATCTCCGCGACAGTCGTGTCGCGATAGCACGCAATCGACCCCTCCGCGATTCGATTCTCGATGTCCGGCTCGATCCAGTATTTGGTATCGAAGTGGCTGCCGCGCATGGCAACGGTCACCCGGGTATCGTTGCGCCACAACTCAAGCGCAATCTCCGCCGCGCTGCTGCCCGCGCCAACGACCAATACATCATGGCCCGAATACCAGTGCGCTTCGGTGTAGCGATGCGATACCTTCGGCAGGCCCTCGCCCGGCACACCCAGAGGCCGCGGACTGTCGTAAAAACCTGTCGCCATCACAACGTTGCGCGACTTCCACGTCTTCTCGCGTCCATATAGGTCCGTCGCGACTATCTCGAAACCCTGGTCCGCCCGCCGCACCGCCGTGACTTCGTGATAAGTGACGATCTTAAGCTCGAAATACCGCGCAAACGTGCGGCAGTACTTCAAATACTCCTGACGCGTCGGATTCTTCTCCGTCGTCACCAAAGGGAATCCGGCCAGTTCGAGTTTGTCATACGTTGAAAACCACCGCATATACGTCGGGTGCGAACACAACGCGCTGCACACCGGCCCCTTGTCAATCGCAATCGCATCAAGCCCTGCACCCTTGGCGGCATGCAGCACCCCCAATGACGCAG